>NZ_DJTF01000077.1:25062-67782 GCF_002438125.1 Pseudomonas sp. UBA6315 | reverse complement strand
CGCAGGCAACAAAAAACCCGCACTAGGCGGGTTTCTTGTTGTCGCTTCGGGTAACTTTGCAACCACCAGAAGCTTGAAGGTGGTGCCCAGAGACGGAGTCGAACCGCCGACACGAGGATTTTCAATCCTCTGCTCTACCGACTGAGCTATCTGGGCGACGAGGTGAATTAAATAGATTTCCAGACCGCTCGTCAACGACTTTTTGAAAAAATTTTAAATTAATTCCGTCGCTTACGATTTTTGGGGTCATTCGGCCGGTGGAACGTAGCCTTCGGCCTGGGCGTAATCTTCGCCGGCGAAAAACTTGTCCATCTCGCCCTGGAGGAACTTGCGGTCCTCGGCGTTCATCATGTTCAGGCGCTTTTCGTTGATCAGCATGGTCTGGTGCTTCTGCCAGTCGGCCCAGGCCTTCTGCGAGATGTGATCGAAGATGTCCTGGCCCTTGCTGCCTGGGTAAGGCGGGCGGTCCAGGCCTGGCAGTTCTTCTTTGTACTTGCGGCACATCACGGTGCGGGTCATCGGGCGTCTCCTGCAATCAGTTCGTCGGCCGCGCGTTTGAGCAGCTTCTTCACCGGGGCGGCGAGGCCCAGGCGCGGCGGGGGGGCGAGGTTATACCAGAGCCAGTCGGCCTCGGCCACGTGCTGGCCGACCGGGTCGACGCGCACCAGCCAGGGCTCGATGGCCAGCTGGAAGTGGCTGAAGGTGTGGGTCAGGCCGTCAAGCGCGCGGCTGTCGGCCAGGCGCAGGCCATGCTGGTAGGCGAGGTCGTCGAGCTGGGCGATGTCGTCCAGCTCCGGCAGGCTCCACAGGCCGCCCCACAGGCCGCTGGAAGGCCGGCGGTAAAGCAGGATCGCGCCTTCGTGGTTGGCCAGCAGCGGCATCAGCGTGCGCCGTTGTGGCAGCGCCTTGCGTGGCTTGGGTTCGGGGTAGCGGGTTTCTTCGCCATGCAGGTGCGCTTCGCAGCCGCGCTGCACCGGGCAGATCAGGCAGCTGGGCTTGCTGCGGGTACACAGCGTGGCGCCCATGTCCATCATCGCCTGGGTGTAGTGGTTGGCGCGTTGCTGCGGGGTGAAGCGCTCGGCGGTGGCCCACAGCTGGTTGGCTACCTTGGGCTCGCCGGGGTAGCCGGCCTGGGCGGTGTAGCGGGCCAGCACGCGCTTGACGTTGCCGTCGAGGATCGGCGCGCGGATGCCCATGCTGATGCTGGCGATGGCACCGGCGGTGGAGCGGCCGATGCCGGGCAGCTCGGTGAGCTGCTCGACGCTGCGCGGAAACTCGCCGCCATACTGCTCGACCACCACCTTCGCCGCCTTCTGCAGGTTGCGCGCACGGGTGTAGTAACCCAGCCCGGTCCACAGGTGCAGCACTTCGTCTTCCGGCGCCTCGGCCAGCGCCTGCACGGTCGGCAGGGCCTGCATGAAGCGGTCGAAGTAGTTGAGCACGGTGCTGACCTGGGTCTGCTGCAGCATGATTTCCGACACCCACACCCGGTAGGGGGTGATGCCCTGTTGCCAGGGCAGGTCGTGGCGGCCGTGCTGGTCGTACCAGGCCAGCACGGCGCTGGAGAACTGCTCTGGGCTCATCGCTTGAACAGCCCCTTGAGCGTTTCTTTCAGTTCTGGGCTCACTTTGTCTCCGAGTTTTTCATCGAGCTTTTCATCGATCTTGTCTTTGAGGCGGTTGCCGGCCAGCTTCGCCGCGACCTTGCCCAGGCCGTCCTGGTCCAGGCGGCAGGCCTTGGCGCCCAGCTCCAGCGGGCCACGGCAGCGCAGCGGCACTTCGACGCCGACATAGCGTTCGTTGACCTGGCAGGCCGGGTCCGGCATGGCGCGCTGGTCGCCTTCGACGATCACGCCGACGTTGTAGTCCATGCCCAGCACACGCAGGTCGAGGTCACCATGGCCGTTGACGGTAAGGCCCGGGATGCGCGCCTTGAGGTCCGGGTTGCTGGCGACGCCATTGCGCACCACCAGGCTGCCGCGCAGTTCCTGGAACGGGGTGTCCTTGCCGCGCGGTTCGCCACTGAGGGTCTTGCGGTTGAGGGTGGCGATGGCCTGGCACAGCTGTTGTTCCAGGTTGGCGTTGACCAGCACACCGTCGTTGATGGTGAAGTTTGCGCTGCCGTTGAGGGTGTCGACCAGTGCCTTCTGGCTGTTGCCGGTGGCGGTCAGGTCGCTGTTGAGGGTCAGCAGGCCTTTGACTGGCGGGGCCTGCTCTTTGCCTTCGCGCTTGATGAAGTGCTCGACCGGCACGCGGTTGATCTTGGTATTCAAGCCAACCTGCGGCACCGCAGGGCGCACGTCGACGCTGCCCTTGGCTTCGAAACTGCCGTTGTAGAGGCCGCCGCGCAGGCTTTGCAGGGTCAGCAGGCCGCCTTGGCTGGTGGCCTGAAGCTGGGCATCGCTGATCGGCAGCTTGTCCAGGGTCAGCGCGCCGAAGGCCAGGTCCGCTTGCAGGTCGAGCTCGCGCAGGCGGTCCACCGGCAGCAGCTTGTCATTGCTCCAGGCCACCTGGGTCGGGGCGTTGGGCAGCGGCGAGGTGCCGGGGTTGCCCACGGCGCTGGTTTCCTGTTGCTGCACTTCGCTCTGGCGCGCGGCCGTGGCGCCCTTGGCCTCTTCGCTCTTGGCCGGCAGGTAGCGGTCGGCGTCGAACTTGTCGCCCTTGAGCTGCAGGCGCAGGGCCTGCTTGGCGAAGTCGTCCACGGCCACGCGGCCGGTGAAGGTGCTGTCGTCCAGTTTTACCGCAAGGTCGGCCAGGGCCAGGCTGTTCGGCGTGCCCTGCAGGCGGGTCACCAGCTCCAGCTTGGCGAAGGCGGCCGGGTCGTTGGTGGCCGGCAGGGGGCGGCCGATGCTGTCGAGGAAGGTGCGCAGGTTGAACTGGGCGATCGACAGGCCACCGCTGAGCTGCGGGGCTTTGTCCAGGTCGCGCAGGTTCAGCTCGCCGAGGGCGCGCAGCTGGTTGGCCGAGACTTTCAGGCCGTTCCACGAGGCGACGTTGGCGGCCATGTCGACCAGCAACTGGCCCTGGGCGGCGAAGGTCACGGTCTTGCCGCCGGTGGGCTCGCCCGAGGTTTCGCCCGACAGGCGCATGTCTTCGAAGTTGTAGCGCTTGAGCTTGCGGTCGAAGCGCAGCTCGCCGGCAAGCTCGGTACGGGCCTTGATGTTCGGCTGGCTGGCGCTGAGGAAGGCACTGGCCTTGAGGGCGATGTTGGTGCCCTCGTGAACGGGGCCGGTACTCAGCTGGATGCTTTCGGCGCTGTAGCTCTTGCCGTTCTGGGCATCGGTGTACTGCACCCGGGCGTTGTTCACGGTCAGGCTGTCGATGTCGAGCTTGACCGCACGCTCGCTGCCGCTGTCGGCAGGTGCGCCGGGTTGCTCGGCGGGGGCCGGTGCGTTGCTGCTGGCGCCGCCCTGGGGTGGCAGCGGCTTGCCGATGTCCTGCCAGTTGCCATGGCCTTGCTCATCGCGCACCAGGGTCAGGTTCAGGCCTTCGACGCGCACGTCGCTCATCTGCACTTCGCGGCGCAGCAAGGGCAGCACGCGCACCGACAGGCCGAGCATCTGCAGGTCGGCAAACGGCTCGGTGGGCTTGTTCAGGGTGGCGATGCTGGCATCGTGCAGCTCCAGGCCCAGCCAGGGGAACAGGCTCCAGCCGATATCGCCATTGAGGGTCAGCTCGACATGGGCCTTGTCGCGCGCCAGCTGGCGGATCTCGTCTTTGTAGTCGTTGGGATCGAAGAGGTGGGTCAGGGCAAAGCCCAGTGCCACGATGATCAGCAGCAACCCGAGAAGCCCCAGTCCCAGGATTTTGCCGAACGCTTTCATGGGCGAGTCCTTGTAGTCCGTTTTTGAATTCAAGCGGTTGAGTATAGCGCCGCCGGGGTAGGGCCTGAGTATCCGACAAGAGATACAGGCCATTTCCTACTAATGGATCAGGTAGTTCGGCTTTCGACAGCCTGAGGGCGGGCAGTTCCGTCCGTTTATGGGAGAGGCGCGCTCCTGCATCAGATTGCCACTATGTCAGGTGTTGCTGATACCCTTGCGCCGCTTGCGTGGAGCGCCGCGACAGATTGTCGCGGGCGTTGCCGCCAACGGCCGCGTTTCACCTTGTGTGCAGCCAGAAGAGCCGGGCATTCAATCCGCGGGCATCGTCTACCTACAAAAGGATCGAATCCATGAACAGCAGTATCACGGCAGGGGCCGCCGCCAGCGCGCCGGGCTTCCTGTCGAAGGAGCGCATCATCGCCCGCCCGGGCTTCAACCGCTGGCTGGTGCCGCCGGCGGCCCTGGCCATTCACCTGTGCATCGGCATGGCCTACGGTTTTTCGGTGTTCTGGTTGCCGTTGTCCCAGGCCATCGGCATCACCGCCCCGGTCGCCTGCTCGGCCGACATGGGCTTCATCGCCCGCCTGTTCAGCGCCGAGTGCGACTGGCCGATCTCGATGCTGAGCTGGATCTACACCCTGTTCTTCGTCTTCCTCGGCTGCTCGGCCGCGGTGCTCGGCGGCTGGCTGGAACATGCCGGCCCGCGCAAGGCCGGCCTGGTGTCGGCGCTGTGCTGGTGCGGCGGCATGCTGATTTCGGCGGTCGGGGTAAAAACCCACCAGCTCTGGTTGATGTGGCTGGGCTCCGGGGTCATTGGCGGTATCGGCCTGGGCCTGGGGTACATCTCGCCGGTCTCGACCCTGATCAAGTGGTTCCCGGACAAGCGCGGCATGGCCACCGGCATGGCGATCATGGGCTTCGGCGGCGGCGCCATGGTGGGTGCACCCTTGGCCACCGCGCTGATGGGCCACTTTGGCAACGAGCATGAAGTCGGCGTGTGGCAGAGCTTCGTCGCCATGGCCGCGATCTACTTCGTGTTCATGACCGCCGGCGCCCTGGCCTACCGCGTGCCGCCCACCGGCTGGAAGCCCGAGGGCTGGACCGCGCCGCTGAAGAAGGCCAACGCGATGGTCACCGACCGCCACGTGCATGTCAGCGTTGCGTGGAAAACCCCGCAGTTTGCGTTGATCTGGCTGGTACTGTGCCTGAACGTGTCGGCCGGTATCGGCATCCTCGGCATGGCCTCGCCGCTGTTGCAGGAAGTGTTCGCCGGCAAGCTGCTGGGCAACGAGCTGACCTTCAGCGAGCTGAACCCCGCGCAGCTGGCGCAGATTGCCGCGATCGCCGCCGGCTTCACCGGCCTGTTGAGCCTGTTCAACATCGGCGGGCGCTTCTTCTGGGCCTCGTTCTCGGACTACATCGGCCGCAAGAACACCTATTTTGCCTTCTTCGCCCTGGGTGTCGGCCTCTACAGCCTGGTGCCGAACATGGGGCACCTGGGCAACGTGGCGCTGTTCGTGGCGGCGTTCTGCATCATCCTGTCGATGTATGGCGGCGGTTTCGCCACGGTGCCGGCGTACCTTGCCGACCTGTTCGGCACGCAGATGGTCGGTGCCATTCACGGCCGCCTGCTGACCGCCTGGGCGGCGGCGGGGGTGCTGGGGCCGGTGCTGATCACCTACCTGCGCGAGTACCAACTGGCGGCGGGCGTGGAGCGGGCAGCGGCTTATGACATGACCCTGTACATCCTCGCCGGCCTGCTGGTGCTGGGCTTTGTCTGCAACATGCTGGTGCGGCCGGTGGCGGACAAGCACTTCATGAGCGACGCCGAACTTGCCGCCGAGCGGGCGCTGAGCCATGACAAGGGCGCCGATGGCGGCCGGTCGCTGGAGTGGCACGCTGCGCCGGGGAGCCTGCCGCTGGTGCTGGTGGCCTGGGCGGTGGTGGTGATTCCGCTGGCCTGGGGGGTGTGGGTCACCCTGCAGAAGACGGCGGTGCTGTTCCATTGAGGGCCTCATCGCCGGCAAGCCGGCTCCCACACGAGCGCTGTGATGTTGAGATCTGTGGGAGCCGGCTTGCCGGCGATCGGGCTGCAAAGCAGCCTCCGGCATTGCCATATGTCATCCGCGTTTCAAGCTGGCGCGTTCTGGGCCTATAATGGAGCCCTTTTCGCCCAATGATTTTGCGGAGCTGGTGATGGTCGAACGTAAGGCTTCCGTCGAGCGCAATACCCTGGAAACCCAGGTCAAGTGCTCGATCAACCTCGATGGCAGTGGCAAGGCTCGATTCGATATCGGCGTGCCTTTCCTTGAACACATGCTCGACCAGATCGCCCGACATGGGCTGATCGATCTGGATATCGAGTGCAAGGGTGACCTGCATATCGACGATCACCATACCGTCGAAGACGTCGGTATCACCCTGGGCCAGGCATTTGCCCAGGCCATCGGCGACAAGAAGGGCATCTTCCGCTACGGCCACGCCTACGTGCCGCTGGATGAAGCGCTGTCGCGGGTGGTCATCGACTTCTCCGGCCGCCCTGGCCTGCAGATGCACGTGCCGTACACCCGGGCCACGGTCGGTGGCTTCGATGTCGACCTGTTCCAGGAGTTCTTCCAGGGCTTCGTCAACCACGCCCTGGTGAGCCTGCACATCGACAACCTGCGTGGCCACAATACCCACCACCAGATCGAAACCGTGTTCAAGGCTTTCGGCCGCGCCCTGCGCATGGCCATTACCCTGGACGAGCGCATGGCCGGGCAGATGCCATCCACCAAGGGATGCCTGTAAATGCAGACGGTAGCCGTAATCGACTATGGCATGGGCAACCTGCACTCGGTGGCCAAGGCGCTGGAGCACGTAGGTGCCGGCAAGGTCGTGGTCACCAGCGACGCGGCCGTCATCCGCGAAGCTGACCGTGTGGTGTTTCCAGGCGTCGGCGCGATCCGCGACTGCATGGCCGAGATCCGCCGCCTGGGCTTCGACAGCCTGGTGCGCGAAGTCAGCCAGGACCGCCCGTTCCTCGGTATCTGCGTGGGCATGCAAGCACTGCTCGAGCACAGCGAAGAGAACCAGGGCGTCGACTGCATCGGCCTGTTCCCAGGCCAGGTGCGCTTCTTCGGCAAGGGCCTGGAAGAAGACGGCGAGCACCTGAAAGTGCCGCACATGGGTTGGAACGAGGTCAGCCAGACCATCGACCACCCGCTGTGGCACGACATCCCCGAGCGTGCGCGCTTCTACTTCGTGCACAGCTACTACATCGAAGCCGGCAAGCCGGGCCAGGTGGTCGGCCGCGGCCACTATGGCGTCGACTTCGCCGCCGCGCTGGCCGATGGTTCGCGTTTCGCCGTGCAGTTCCACCCCGAGAAGAGCCATACCCATGGCCTGCAGCTGCTGCAGAACTTCGTGGCCTGGGACGGGCGCTGGTAAATGAGCAGGTCGAAGGCCAAGGCCCCGGTCATCACCCTGGCCCCCGAACAGGAGCGCGAGGCGCTCGATACCCTCAAGCGTTTTCTCGAAGACCGTTTCGAGTTGCAGTTGGGGTCGTTCGAAGTGGCGGAGGTCCTCGACGTGTTCAGCAAAGAGATTGCACCCCATTACTACAACAGGGCGATTGCCGATGTTCAGCTGCACCTCAAGGAGCGGTTCGAGAGCATCGAAAGCGACCTGTGGGCACTCGAGAAGCCCTGAAACCCAACAAATAGACAGGTTCCCAAGATGCTGATTATCCCCGCTATCGATCTGAAGGACGGTGCCTGCGTGCGCCTGCGCCAAGGCCGCATGGAAGACTCCACGGTATTCTCCGACGACCCGGTGAGCATGGCCGCCAAGTGGGTCGAGGGTGGCTGCCGCCGCCTGCACCTGGTCGACCTCAACGGCGCCTTCGAAGGCCAGCCGGTCAACGGTGAAGTGGTTACCGCCATCGCCAAGCGCTACCCGACCCTGCCGATCCAGATCGGCGGCGGCATCCGTTCGCTGGAAACCATCGAGCACTACGTCAAGGCTGGCGTGAGCTACGTGATCATCGGCACCAAGGCGGTCAAGCAGCCGGAGTTCGTCGCCGAAGCGTGCAAGGCGTTCCCGGGCAAGGTCATCGTCGGCCTGGATGCCAAGGACGGTTTCGTCGCCACCGACGGCTGGGCCGAAGTGAGCACGGTGCAGGTGATCGACCTGGCCAAGCGTTTCGAGGCCGATGGCGTCTCGGCGATCGTCTACACCGACATCGCCAAGGACGGCATGATGCAAGGCTGCAACGTGCCCTTCACCAAGGCCCTGGCCGAAGCCACGCGCATTCCTGTGATCGCCTCGGGCGGCATCCACAACCTGGGTGACATCAAGGCCCTGCTGGACGCCAAGGCCCCCGGCATCATCGGCGCCATCACCGGCCGTGCCATCTACGAAGGCACCCTCGATGTCGCCGAGGCCCAGGCCTTCTGCGACAACTACCAAGGCTGAGGACTGAACCATGGCACTGGCCAAGCGCATCATCCCTTGCCTGGACGTGGACAACGGCCGGGTGGTCAAGGGCGTCAAGTTCGAGAACATCCGTGATGCCGGCGACCCGGTGGAAATCGCCCGCCGCTACAACGAGCAGGGTGCCGACGAAATCACCTTCCTCGACATCACCGCCAGCGTCGATGGCCGCGACACCACGCTGCATACCGTGGAGCGCATGGCCAGCCAGGTGTTCATCCCGCTGACCGTGGGCGGTGGCGTGCGCACCGTGCAGGACATCCGCAACCTGCTCAACGCCGGTGCCGACAAGGTTTCGATCAACACCGCCGCGGTGTTCAACCCCGAGTTCGTGGGCGAGGCGGCAGACCGTTTCGGTTCGCAGTGCATCGTGGTCGCCATCGATGCCAAGAAGGTTTCCGGGCCGGGCGAAGCGCCGCGCTGGGAGATCTTCACCCACGGTGGGCGCAAGCCCACCGGGCTGGATGCCGTGGAATGGGCGAAGAAGATGGAAGGCCTGGGTGCCGGCGAGATCCTGCTGACCAGCATGGACCAGGACGGTATGAAGAACGGCTTCGACCTCGGGGTTACCCGGGCGATCAGCGATGCGCTGGGGATCCCGGTGATTGCCTCGGGTGGTGTGGGTAACCTGCAGCACCTGGCGGACGGGATTCTGGAAGGGCATGCCAGTGCGGTGCTGGCGGCCAGTATCTTCCACTTTGGCGAGTACACGGTGCCTGAGGCCAAGGCCTACATGGCATCGCGCGGGATCGTGGTTCGCTGATGGATCGATTGGGGCCGCCTTGCGGCCCATTCGCGGGGCAAGCCCGCTCCCACAGATTCAAGAGTTGCATGTAACCTGTGGGAGCGGGCTTGCCCCGCGAATGGGCTGCAAAGCAGCCCCAATTTGCTTCACCCGTGGTTCTTGCCAAGCAAGGCGTGATAAAGCTCGGTATCCCCCAAAATCCCCACCACCTTGTCGTTGTCCTGCAACACCAGCTTGTTGCCGGTCTGATAACGAATCCGCAGCGCCTCGCGCATGCCGATGTCGGCATTCACCAGCGTCGGCCGACGCTCCAGCAAGTCCACATCCTGCCCCGGCGCCCAGTTCTGCAGGTCCAGCCCGTTCTGGCCCTGGCGCGCACGCTTGAGCGAACCGCCTTCGCCAAGGTCCAGCCACGAGTCGATCCCCGGGTCCAGGCACACCGAGCCATTGATCCGCTTGCAGTTGTCCAGGGTGCGCATGAGGCTGCGGCCGCACAGCACGTTGAGTGGGTTGGTATGGGCGACGAAGGTGCGCACATACTCGTCGGCCGGGTTGAGCACGATCTCTTCCGGCTTGCTGTACTGGATGATCCGCCCATCCTTCATGATGGCGATGCGGCTACCCAGTTTCAGCGCTTCATCGAGGTCGTGGCTGACGAACACGATGGTCTTGCTCAGCTTGTTCTGCAGCGCCAGCAGCTCGTCCTGCAGGCCCTGGCGGATCAGCGGGTCGAGGGCCGAGAACGGCTCGTCCATCAGCAGGATGTCGGCGTCCATCGCCAGCGCCCGGGCCAGGCCCACGCGTTGCTGCATGCCGCCGGAGAGTTCGTCCGGCTTCTTGTTGCGCCACTGGGTCAGGCCCACCAGTTCGAGCTTCTCATCCACCAGCTTGCGCCGTTCCTTTTCCGGCCGGCCCTGCATTTCCAGGCCAAAGCTGATGTTCTCGCGCACCGTCAGCCATGGCATCAGGGCGAACTTCTGGAACACCATGGCGATGCGCTTGGTGCGCATCATCTTCAGCTCTGCCGGGGTGCAGTGGGCGATGTCGATGTGCTTGCCTTCGTGCTCGACGAACAGCTTGCCGCGGCTCACGGTGTTGAGGCCGTTGATGCAGCGCAGCAGGCTCGACTTGCCCGAACCAGACAAGCCCATCAGCACGCAGATCTCGCCCTTGTTGATGTCCAGGTTGGCCTTTTCGACCCCCACCACCAGGCCGGTCTGCTTGAGGATCTGCTCGCGGGTCTTGCCCTGGTCGAGCAGCGCCAGCGCTTCGCGCGGCTTGTTGGAGAAGATGACGTCGACGTCTTCGAAGCGAATGATGCTCATGCCTCACCCCTTACCGGCAGTTCCGGTTGCTTGCAGATACGGTCGAGCATGATCGCCAGCAGCACGATCGCCAGGCCCGCTTCGAAGCCCAGGGAGATATCGGCGGTGTTCAGTGCGTTGACCACAGGTTTGCCCAGGCCGTCGGCGCCGACCAGGGCGGCGATCACCACCATCGACAGCGACAGCATGATGCACTGGGTGACGCCGGCGGCGATGCTCGGCATCGCATGCGGCAGTTCGATGCGGGTGAGCAGTTGCCGGCGCGAGCAGCCGAAGGCCTTGCCGGCGTCCAGCAGTTCCTGGGGGACGTCGCAGATGCCCAGGTAGGTCAGGCGAATGGGCGCGGCGATGGCGAACACCACCGTGGAAATCAGCCCCGGCACCACACCCAGGCCGAACAGGGTCAGGGTTGGGATCAGGTACACGAAGGTCGGTACCGTCTGCATCAGGTCGAGCACCGGGCGCATGGCGGTGTAGAACATCGGCTTGTGCGCGGCGAGGATGCCCAGCGGCACGCCGATGGCCACGCACACCACCGTGGCGAAGGTGACCTGCGCCAGGGTTTCCATGGTTTCCTGCCAGTACCCCAGGTTGAGGATCAGCAGGAAGGACAAGGCGACGAAGACGGTCAGTGCCCATTTGCGCTGGATCAGGTGCGCAAGGGCGGCGAACAGGGCAATGAGCACGAACGGGTTGAACCAGGTCAGGGCGCTGGTGACCCCGTGGATCATGAATTCCAGGCCTTGGGCGATAGCGTCGAAGTAGCTGGCGCCGTTCTGGGTCAACCATTCGACGAATGAGGCGATGTACTGCCCCAGGGGTATTTTCTGATCGATAAGCATGATAGCGAGCTTCCACCTGCAAAGATTGAAATCAGTCCGGGGCGGGCACGGCCGCGCCCCGGCGGTGTTGCTACAGCGCCTTGCGTTATTGCGTCAGTTTGGCCTTGGCCGCTTCCAGGCCGGGTTTGCCATCCACGGTGGTCACGCCGGCCAGCCAGGTGTCCAGCTTGCCGGGGTTGGCCTTGAGCCACTTCCTGGCGGCGTCGTCGGGCTTCATCTTGTCGTCCAGGACATAGCCCATCATGGTGCTTTCATCCTTGAGCTCGAACGACAGGTTCTTCAGCAGCTGGCCGACGTTGCTGCATTCGTTGACGTAGCCCTTGCGGGTGTTGGTGAGCACGGTGGCCTTGCCGAACTCGGGGCCGAAGAAATCATCGCCGCCGGTGAGGTACTGCATCTTGAAGCGGGTGTTCATCGGGTGCGGTTCCCAGCCCAGGAACACGATCGCCTCGCCGCGCTTCTGCGCCCGGTCGACCTGCGCCAGCATGCCGGCCTCGCTCGACTGCACGATCTTGAAGCCGGCGTCCTTCAGGCCGAAGGCGTTCTTGTCGATCATGCTCTGGATGGTGCGGTTGCCGTCGTTGCCCGGTTCGATGCCGTAGATCTTGCCGTCCAGTTCCTTCTTGAACTTGGGAATGTCGCTGAAATCCTTCAGCCCCTTGTCATACAGCGCCTGGGGCACGGCCAGGGTGTACTTGGCGTTTTCCAGGTTGGCGCGAACCGTTTCGACGGTGCCGGCGTCGCGGTACTGCTTGATGTCGTTCTCCATGGTCGGCATCCAGTTGCCGAGAAACACGTCCAGGTCCTTGCCGGTGGCCAGCGACTTGTAGGTCACCGGTACCGAGATCATGGTGGTGTGGGTCTTGTAACCCAGTGCTTCGAGCACAACGCTGGTGGTTGCGGTGGTCACGGTGATGTCGGTCCAGCCGACGTCCGAGAAGCGTACCGTCTGGCACTGCTCGGGTTCGGCGGCGTGGGCCAGCAGCGGTGCCGATAGCAACGCAACCAGCAACAGCGAGGGTGAACCTTTCATGGATGGACTCCTGTGATTTTATCTTCGGGTTCGCGCGGGTCGCCGGGCTTTCTCAGGGTCCGGTCGACCAGGCCTGCAGAGGGCAGGTTGCGAGGCCGTGCAATACGAGTCGCTTTCGATAATCCTCCAGCGCCGGGCTTACGCCTACTGGTGGGGTCGTAACCAGTACCGAACGGGTCGCATCCAGTACGGGCGATGTCGCATATGGGTTTTTCCATCCTCACGGCCGCATTTTTGCGTCACCAGGGCGCTGGAAAACGGCGCACGGCTGGGCAAAACAGCGCGGCGCTGGTGGACAAAAGTACGTCGGTTGCAGACGGCGAGGAGGGCGTCAAAACCCCGATGATGCGTGCATTCGTGGCGGCTCGCAGCTTCAGCCTAGCAGTTGCCCCGCCCTGCGCATGGCGCGCAGAGACAAGCCCAGCAAGAGGTGAAGCGACAATGGCCATCAGCGTGTTCGACCTGTTCAAGATCGGTGTCGGGCCTTCCAGCTCCCACACCGTCGGCCCCATGCGCGCAGGCGCCCTGTTCGTCCAGGGCCTGCGCGAACGCGGCGAGCTGGAGCGGGTGAAGCGGGTGGAGGTGCAGCTGTATGGCTCGCTTTCGGCCACCGGCATTGGCCACGGCACCGACAACGCCACGATCATGGGCCTGATGGGCGAATGGCCGGACGCGATCGACCCGGCGCAGATCATCCCGCGCATCGCCGACCTGCGTGAAACCGACACCCTGCTGCTGGACAGCCGCCTGCCCATCGAATTCGTCTGGGCCCGCGACATGCGCCTGCTGGACGAGAACCTGCCGTACCACCCCAACGCCATGACCCTGATCGCCGAAGGCGAGCAGGGCGAGCTGCACCGCGACACCTACTACTCGGTGGGCGGCGGTTTCGTGGTCGATGCCGCGCAGGCCGCCAGCGGCGTGCTGGATGCCGACCAGACGGTGCTGCCCTACGACTTCAACAGCGCCGCCGAGCTGCTGCGCCTGTGCAAGCAAAACGACCTCAGCGTGTCGCAATTGATGATGGCCAACGAGAAGGTCTGGCGCAGCGAGCAAGAGATTCGCGCCGGCCTGCACACGCTCTGGCAAGCCATGCAGGAGTGCGTCAACAACGGCCTCAAGCACGAAGGCACGCTGCCTGGCGGTTTGAACGTGCGCCGCCGCGCCGCCAAGCTGCACCGCAGCCTGCAGGAGATCGGCAAACCCAACGTGATCGGCTCGACCATGAGCGCCATGGAGTGGGTGAACCTGTTCGCCCTGGCGGTCAACGAAGAGAACGCCGCCGGCGGGCGCATGGTGACCGCGCCCACCAACGGCGCGGCCGGCATCATCCCGGCGGTGCTGCACTACTACATGCGCTTCAGCGATGCGGTGGACGAGTCGTGCGTGGTCGATTTCTTCCTGGGTGCTGCTGCGGTGGGCATTTTGTGCAAGAAGAATGCGTCGATTTCCGGTGCCGAGGTGGGCTGCCAGGGCGAGGTCGGTTCGGCCTGCGCCATGGCGGCGGCGGGCCTGGCCGAAGTGCTGGGGGCGACGCCGCCGCAGCTGGAGAATGCGGCCGAGATTGCCCTGGAGCATAACCTGGGGCTGACCTGCGACCCGGTGGGTGGGCTGGTGCAGGTGCCGTGCATCGAGCGCAATGCGATTGCGGCGGTGAAGGCCATCAATGCGGTGCAGATGGCCTTGCGCGGCGATGGCGAGCACTTCATCTCGCTCGACCAGGTGATCCGCACCATGCGCGACACCGGGGCCGACATGCATGACAAATACAAAGAGACTTCGCGTGGTGGCCTGGCGGTCAGCGTCATCGAATGCTGAATCCTGGGAGGCCCTGCTGGCCTCTTAGCGGGGCAAGCCCGCTGCCACAGGTTTACCTCTCTATCTGTAGGCGCGGGCTTGCCCCGCTAAGAGGCCGCCGCCCCGTTTTGGGGCGCCGATGCACGCCGGCCGTCGGATGTCGCGATTGGTATGTGCGTTGTCGGTGACACTCAAGAGTGTCGTTTCTGGAAAACCCACACTGCGCGTGTCACTAAACTGCTCAACCGTTACACGCATCGCACTAACTCGCCGGTTTTAGGCGATTGACAACCTCGATGCAAGACCTTGAATTGCCCAACAATGGCGTCGTTTTCAGGTTTTTTCGAATGGCCGTTCAACTTCAGGCACGGCGTTTGCGTTGAGATTGGCAGACCACCCCCGGAAAATGACCGAGGGGTCAATAACAAGAAATCAGTGCCCGCCTGAGGCACGCCCAGCATTGTGTGAGGAGAAATCGCGATGACGTCGTACACCTCCGGGAATCCAACCCAGAACCGCACAGCACCCCAGTCCATCGGGTTTCTTCTACTGGACAACTTCACCCTGATTTCCCTGGCTTCGGCCGTCGAGCCGCTGCGCATGGCCAACCAGCTGTCCGGCCGCGAGCTGTACCGCTGGCACACCCTGACCGTCGATGGTGGCCAGGTATGGGCCAGTGATGGCCTGCAGATCACCCCGGATGCGGCCATCGGCAATGCACCGCCCGTGGACACCGTGATCGTCTGCGGGGGTGTCGGCATCCAGCGTTCGGTCACCCGAGAGCACGTCACCTGGTTGCAGGCCCAGGCCCGCCAGTCGCGCCGGCTGGGCGCGGTGTGCACCGGCAGCTGGGCGCTGGCCTGTGCCGGCCTGCTCGATGGCTTCGATTGCAGCGTGCACTGGGAATGCCTGGCGGCGATGCAGGAGGCCTTCCCGCGGGTGAACATGAGCACCCGCCTGTTCACCCTCGACCGCAACCGCTTCACCAGCTCCGGCGGCACCGCGCCACTGGACATGATGCTGCACCTGATCAGCCGCGATCACGGCCGCGAGCTGTCGGCGGCGATTTCCGAAATGTTCGTCTACGAGCGCATCCGCAACGAGCAGGACCACCAGCGCGTGCCGCTCAAGCACATGCTCGGCACCAACCAGCCGAAGCTGCAGGAAATCGTCGCGCTGATGGAAGCCAACCTCGAAGAGCCGATCGACCTGGATGAACTGGCGGTGTACGTGTCGGTGTCGCGCCGCCAGCTCGAGCGGCTGTTCCAGAAGTACCTGCACTGCTCGCCGTCGCGCTACTACCTGAAGCTGCGCCTGATCCGCGCGCGGCAGCTGCTCAAGCAGACGCCGATGTCGATCATCGAGGTGGCGTCGGTGTGCGGCTTCGTCTCCACCCCGCACTTCTCCAAGTGTTACCGCGAGTACTTCGGCATTCCGCCGCGCGATGAGCGCGTGGGTTCCAATACCGCGCAGCAGGTGGCGATGATGCCGATTCCGCAGGCCATGGCGCTGTCGCCGCACAGCGGGCCGATGGCGGCGCTGAGCCAGGCGCGCAACGAATCGACCTTTGCCAGTGTGAGGCTCTGAAACCGCACTGGCCCCATCGCCGGCAAGCCGGCTCCCACAGGTAACCCACAGCCCTTGAGCTCAGTGGGGTACCTGTGGGAGCCGGCTTGCCGGCGATAGGGCCAGTACAGGAAAAGCCGATCAGGCGCGCTTGTTGAACTGCGCCAACGCCGGCAACAGCTGTTTGTCGATGGCCTGGCGCACCGCCGGCAAGATCGTCGCGCTGCCGGTATACATCTGCTCGACCATGCCCTTGAGCGCCCGCGCGTTGGGCTCGGTCAGCCCCCGCACCACCGCTTCGCAGGCCTGCTCGGCACTGGCCCCGGCCGGAATGTCGAAACCGCGCGCGCGCAGGTGGCCTGCCAGGTCGTCCTGATCAATCAAATCCGCATGCATCATGGCTGTTGTCCCTTTTATCGCGAAGAGAGTGCTGCTTGATTCACATCGATTCTGTGACGCGCACGGCAGCCCCGCAACAACAGAATGCCGCCATGGCTGCTTTGGCTAAGAACAGGTCGTTTACGGCTAAATCCCGCGCCCGGCAAGCCTGCACACTGAAGCCATTCACGGTACCAGGGGGTTTGGTCACCCTCGCTCACGCACAGTGGATGTTGCTCGCTCTTGGCCCCGCTGGCTCACGGCTTTGCGGGGCTATTTTTTTGCCCCGCAAACACCCGTTGTCAGGCCTTCGCGGGAAGGCCGATCACCCGGCCGGTGAACGCAGGCGCAGGCAGATCCTGCTGTTCAGCCAGCAACCCTTGCAGCAATTCGACGCTGCGCTCAGCGAACGGTGAAGACTTCGGCCCGGCCAGGTCGACATGCAGCAGCATCTGCTCGCTGGCCGCCAGGGCCTCGTCGAACCCCGCCCGATGCAGGCTGTGGTAGACATGCAGGCGCTTGCGGTCGAAGCCGACGATCTGCGTCTGCACCCACACCTCGGTGCCCAGCTTCACTTCGTGCAGGTAGTTGATGTGAGCTTCCAGGGTGAACAGCGAATTGCCACTCTGCCCACGGCTGTCGGCATCCAGGCCGATGCGCTCCATCAGCGCATCGGTGGCATAGCTGAAGATCAGCAGGTAGAAGGCATCGCGCAGATGCCCGTTGTAGTCGACCCAGTCCTCCTGGACGGGGGTGCGGTAAGTGGTCAGTGCGGGCATCGTGCGCTCCTCAGTCGCCAAAGGCCATGCCGTGCTTGGCCTTGCTGGCCTTCACCGCGTCCAGCACCGCCAGCAGGGTATCATCACGATAGCGCTCCAGCGCGGCGATGCTGCGTTCGCCCTGTTGCGCCGAGGTGCCGTCCACCACGTCGTCGATCAGCTTGTCGGTCAGCTCGGGGGCGGGCAGGTAGGTCCAGGGCAGTTTCAGCGCCGGGCCGAACTGCGACATGAAGTGGCGCATGCCCGCATCGCCGCCAGCCAGGGTGTAGGTGAGGAAAGTGCCCATGAACGACCAGCGCAAACCGGCGCCGAAGCGGATGGCATCGTCGATTTCGCCGGTGGTGGCGACGCCGTCGTTGACCAGGTGCAGCGCCTCGCGCCACAGCGCTTCGAGCAGGCGGTCGGCGATGAAGCCCGGCACTTCCTTGCGCACGTGCAGCGGGCGCATGCCGAGGGCGGTGTAGATGGTTTTCGCCGCCTCGATGGCTTCGGGCGCGGTGCGGTTGCCGCCGACGATCTCCACCAGCGGCAGCAGGTACACCGGGTTGAACGGGTGGCCGACCACGCAGCGTTCGGGGTGGGTGGCCGATTCGTAGAACTCGCTGGGCAGCAGGCCCGAGGTGCTCGAGCCGATGATGGCGTCAGGCTTGGCCGCGGCGCTGATCTTGGCGTGCAGCTCGAGCTTGAGGTCCAGCCGCTCTGGCGCGCTTTCCTGGATGAAGTCGGCGTTGCGCACGCACTCCTCGATGGTGGCCACAAAGCTCAGGCGCTCGGGTGATGCGCCTGCCGCCAGGCCCTGCTTTTCAAGCGCAGGCCAGGCGTTGGCGATGCGCTTGCGCAACGCCTGCTCGGCACCCGGTGCCGGGTCCCAGGCGATCACGTCCAGGCCGTGGGCCAGGGCGCGGGCGACCCAGCCGCTGCCGATCACGCCGCTACCCAGGGCGGCGAAGGTCTTGATCTCGGTGATGAAGGGCATATCGGTCTCCAGTAGGGATCAGCGGCGCTTGAGGTTCATTTTTTCCCGGCCTTCTGCCGGGCTGAGTACGCGGCCACCCATGCGGGTGATGATCTCGGCGGCGCGCTCCACCAGCTGGCCGTTGCTGGCCAGCACGCCGCGGTCCAGGTACAGGTTGTCTTCCAGGCCCACCCGCACGTTGCCGCCGAGCAGCACGGCTTGCGCTGCCATCGGCATCTGCATGCGGCCGATGCCGAAGCCGGCCCAGGTGACGTTGGCCGGCAGGTTGTCGACCATCGCCTTCATGGTGGTGGTGTCGGCCGGCGCGCCCCAGGGGATGCCCAGGCACAGTTGGAACAGCGGGTCTTGGAGCAGGCCTTCTTTGATCATCTGCTTGGCGAACCACAGGTGGCCGGTGTCGAAGATTTCCAGCTCGGCCTTCACCCCCAGTTCGGTGATGCGCTTGGCGCCGGCGCGCAGTTGCGCCGGGGTGGAGACGTAGATGGCGTTGCCGTCGCCGAAGTTGAGGGTGCCGCAGTCGAGGGTGCAGATTTCCGGCAGCAGCGCCTCGACGTGGGCCAGGCGCTCCAGCGGGCCGATCAGGTCGGTGCCGGGGCCGAATTCCATGGGCGATTCGCCTGGGCCGATTTCCAGGTCGCCGCCCATGCCGGCGGTGAGGTTGACGATGACGTCCACGTCGGCTTCGCGGATGCGTTCCATGACTTCGCGGTAGAGGTTCACGTCGCGGCTGAAGCGGCCGGTTTGCGGGTCGCGGACGTGGCAGTGGACCACGGTGGCGCCGGCTTTGGCGGCTTCGACGGCGGCTTCGGCGATCTGCTTGGGGGTGACCGGGACCAGGTGGCTCTTGGCGACCGTGTCGCCAGCACCGGTAAGGGCGCAGGTGATGATGACGTCGTGGTTCATGGTGTGTTCCTTGTGGGGTCTGTTCTGGCCTTATCGCCGGCAAGCCGGCTCCCACAGGGTTCGCGCAGAACCCTGGTGAGCGATGTTGCTGTGGGAGCCGGCTTGCCGGCGATCAGGCCCTGTCAGTTGGCGCTGAGCTTGAGGTTGTCTGCGGCCGGCTTGCCATCGAAGGTGGTCACACCCTCAAGCCAGCGGGCCTTGTCGTCGGGGTGGTCCTTGAGCCACTGGCGGGCCGATTCCAGCGCGTCCTTGTGGTCGAGCAGCGGCTGCATCATGCGGCTCTCGTCCTCGGCGCTGAAACTCAGGTTGGCCAGAAGGCGGTGGGCGTTGGGGCAGCGGTCGGCGTAGTCCGGGGCGGTCACCGTCCACACCGTGGCGCGGCCTTCGTCCGGGCCCAAGGCATCCTGGCTGTCGCCCAGGTAGGCCATGTCGATGTTCACGTTCATCGGGTGAGGCGCCCAGCCGAAGAACACCACCGCTTCCTTGCGCCGCACGGCCCGGTCGACGGCGGCGAGCATGCCGGCCTCGCTGGACTCGACCAGCTGGAACTTGCCCAGGTCGAACTGGTTCTTGGTGATCATGGCCTTGATCTGGGTGTTGGCGCCCGAACCTGGTTCGATGCCGTAGATCTTGCCGCCCAACTCCTTGTCGAACTTGTGGATGTCGGCAAAGGTCTTCAGGCCCTTGTCATACAGGTACTTGGGCACTGCCAGGGTCGCCCGCGCATCTTCCAGGCTCGGCTTTTCCAGCACCTTGACCTGCTGCGCGTCGATGAATGGGGTGATGGTCTGGGTCATGATCGGGTTCCAGTAACCCAGGAACATGTCCAGGCGCTTGTCGCGGATACCGGCAAAGATGATCTGCTGCGAGGCGCTGGTCTGCTTGGTCTGGTAACCCAGGCCGTCGAGCAGTACCTGCGCCATGGCGCTGGTGGCGATGACGTCGGTCCAGTTGACCACGCCCAGGCGCACGTTCTTGCAGGCCGCGGGCTCGGCGGCGAAAAGCGGGGTGGCGACGATGCTGCTCAGGGCAAGGGACAACAGGCTGCGGCGGATCAAGCTGTGCATGGTGGCTCTCCATCGGCAGTGCATATTGTTATGGTGGGCGGCCTCTGCGGGCCGTGTGAATAAGCTACGCGGGCGGCGGGGTGGAAAATCGCACCCTGGCGACCAACACTTGCACGCAAGCGACCACCTTCACTGTGGAGCATTCGATGCCGGACACCATCCACTTCCTATTGCTGCCGGGCTTTTCCGCCATGGGCTTCATCAGCGCCCTGGAGCCGCTGCGGGTGGCCAACCGTTTTCGCGGGCCGTTGTACCGCTGGCGCGTGCTCAGCCTGGACGGCGGCGCGGTGCAGGCGAGCAATGGCATGTCGGTGAATGCCGACGGCGCGCTGGCGCAGGAGGCGCCGGGCAAGATGCTGCTGGTGGTGGCCGGCTTCGACCCGCTGGCGCACTACGGCCTGGCGCTGCAGCAGAGCCTGCGCCGCTTCGACCACGACGGGGTGATCCTCGGCGGCATCGACACCGGCGCCATGCTGCTGGCCGAGGCCGGCCTGCTCGATGGCTACCGGGCGACCTTGCATTGGGAGGCGCTGGACGCCTTCAAGGAGCGCTACCCAAGGTTGCAGGCGACCCAGGAGCTGTTCGAGATCGACCGCCGGCGCATCACTTGCGCCGGTGGCACGGCATCGATCGACCTGATGCTAGACCTGATCGCCCAGGCCCATGGCAGCGAGTTGGCGGTGCAGGTGTCGGAGCAGTTCGTGCTCGGGCGCATCCGCCCGCGCCAGGACCACCAGCGCATGCAGATCGCCAGCCGTTATGGCCTGAGCAACAAGAAGCTGGTGAAGGTGATTGGCGAGATGGAGCGCAACCTGGAGCAGCCGCTCAATACCCAGGTGCTGGCCGATGCGGTGCAGGTGACCCGGCGCCAGCTGGAGCGGCTGTTTCGCCTGCACCTGGAGGACACGCCCAGTGGCTTCTACCTGCGCCTGAGGCTGGACAAGGCGCGGCAGCTGTTGCGCCAGACCGACATGAATGTGCTGGAGGTGGCGGTGGCGTGCGGGTTCGAGTCGGCTTCGTACTTCACCCGCTGCTACCGGGCGCGGTTTGCCCGGTGCCCCCGGGAGGACCGGCTGGCGCGGGCGGTTTGAGGGGTGTCAGTGGCGGCCTCATCGCCGGCAAGCCGGCTCCCACAAAAGGCTGTGGAGTCACTTGTGGGAGCCGGCTTGCCGGCGATGAGGCCGGTGCAGGCTATTGCTGCCCGATGGTCTGCAGGTACTCCGAGCGGTCATCGCTGCGCTGCGCCACGCAGGTATTCCACGCCGCCTCGAAGGCCTTGCTCCCCGGTTTCTCGGCGTAGGTCTCGACCTTGCAGTCGGCATCACGCAATTGCGTCCAGAGCTTCTCGGCGGCGTCCATGCGCCCGACCAGCGCCGTGGCCTGGGCCGCTTCGTCGGCATACTGGTCGCGAATACGCTGGATCAGGTCGTCATACGCCAACTTCAACTCACGCTCGGCGGTCTGCTTGTTGAACGCCGCGCAGGCATAGGTCTGCTGGTCGGTTTCAACGTTGTCGCACGGCGTGCTCTCTTCCTCGCCGGCCTGGGCCACGCCGACCACAGCCAGCAGTACCAGCCATGCCAATGATTTCATCCGTTTTCTCCTTAACAGGCTGACGAATCGCAGGGATTCTCGCTCACCCCACGACAAGACGATAGCTCCCTGACGAAATGTTCATGAAACGCCCCAACAGGTCGTTATCGAGACTGTCTCTCATCCCCAGGCGCCGGGCCAGACGGGCCGATGTCGCGCATTGACGCTTTCGGCAAACCCCCTGTCGTTTTTGCATCGGGGCGCCTTGGGGCACAGGCATATGCTGGCCCCAAAGCGCCGGCACATCGTTCGGTGCGACCCAACTCAATAAAAGGGGACAGCCTGATGAGCCCAGCCGAACTGCACGCCGACAGCATCGTCATCGACGGTTTGATCATTGCCAAATGGAACCGCGAGCTGTTCGAAGACATGCGCAAAGGCGGCCTGACCGCAGCCAACTGCACCGTGTCGGTCTGGGAAGGGTTCAAGGCCACCGTCGACAACATTGCCGCCAGCCAGAAGCTGATCCGCGAGAACGGCGACCTGGTGATGCCAGTGCGCACCACCGCCGACATCCGCAAGGCCAAGGAGCTGGGCAAGACCGGCATCCTCTTCGGCTTCCAGAACGCCCATGCCTTCGAAGACCAGATCGCCTACGTCGACGTGTTCAAGCAGCTGGGCGTGGGCATCGTGCAGATGTGCTACAACACCCAGAACCTGGTCGGCACCGGCTGCTACGAGCGTGATGGCGGGCTGTCGGGCTTCGGCCGCGAGATCGTGGCAGAAATGAACCGCGTGGGCATCATGTGCGACCTGTCCCACGTCGGCTCCAAGACCTCCGAAGAAGTCATCCTCGAATCGAAAAAGCCGGTGTGCTACTCGCACTGCCTGCCGTCGGGCCTCAAGGAGCACCCGCGCAACAAGTCCGATGCGGAGCTGAAGTTCATCGCCGACCACGGCGGCTTCGTCGGCGTGACCATGTTCGCGCCGTTCCTGGCCAAGGGCATCGACTCGACCATCGACGACTACGCCGAAGCCATCGAATACACCATGAACATCGTCGGTGAGGACGCCATCGGCATCGGCACCGACTTCACCCAGGGCCACGGCCAGGACTTCTTCGAATACCTGACCCACGACAAGGGCTACGCCCGTCGCCTGACCAACTTCGGCAAGATCATCAACCCGCTCGGCATTCGCACCGTCGGCGAGTTCCCCAACCTCACCGAAACCCTGCTCAAGCGCGGCCACTCCGAGCGCGTGGTGCGCAAGATCATGGGCGAGAACTGGGTCAACGTCCTCAAGGACGTCTGGGGCGAGTAAGCCGCTCTCCACGCCTGATAGCCCCTGCCAGCAACGCCGGGGCACCCACATGAAAAATTTTATGGAGTTGAGTTTCCATGGCCAAGATCGCCCCGCAATTGCCAATCGAAGTCGACAGCGAGACCGGTGTCTGGACCAGCGACGCCCTGCCGATGCTGTACGTGCCGCGGCATTTCTTCGTCAACAACCACATCGGCATCGAAGAAGTGCTGGGCGCCGACGCCTACGCCGAGATCCTCTACAAGGCCGGCTACAAGTCGGCCTGGCACTGGTGTGAAAAAGAAGCCGAGTGCCATGGCCTGGAAGGCGTGGCGGTGTTCGAGCACTACATGAAGCGCCTGAGCCAGCGTGGCTGGGGCCTGTTCCAGATCCAGGACATCGACCTGGACAAAGGCACCTGCAGCGTCAAGCTCAAGCACTCGGCGTTCGTGTACGTGTACGGCAAGTGCGGGCGCAAGGTCGACTACATGTTCACCGGCTGGTTCGCCGGCGCGATGGACCAGATTCTCGCTGCCCGCGGCAGCAAGATCCGCACCGTGGCCGAGCAGGTCTACGGCGGGTCGGAAGAAGGCCACGAAGATGGCCTGTTCGTTACGAAGCCGTTGTAAGCCGGAGATAGCGTCATGGCATTCGAAGCAATGTTCCAGCCGATCCAGATCGGCAAACTGACCATCCGCAACCGCGTGCTCAGCACCGCGCACGCCGAGGTCTACGCCACTGACGGCGGCATGACGACCGACCGCTACGTGAAGTACTACGAAGAGAAGGCCAAGGGCGGCATCGGCCTGGCCATCTGCGGCGGCTCGTCGGTGGTGGCCATCGACAGCCCGCAGGAATGGTGGGCCTCGGTCAACCTGTCGACCGACCGCATCATCCCGCACTTCCAGAACCTGGCCGACGCCATGCACAAGCATGGCGCCAAGATCATGATCCAGATTACCCACATGGGCCGCCGCTCACGCTGGGACGGCTTCAACTGGCCGACCCTGATGTCGCCCTCGGGCATCCGTGAACCGGTGCACCGCGCCACCTGCAAGACCATCGAGGTGGAAGAGATCTGGCGGGTGATCGGCAACTACGCGCAGGCTGCGCGGCGTGCCAAGGAAGGTGGCCTGGACGGCGTCGAGCTGTCGGCGGTGCACCAGCAAATGATCGACCAGTTCTGGAGCCCGCGGGTCAACAAGCGTACCGACGAATGGGGCGGCACCTTCGAAGGGCGCATGAAGTTCGGCCTGGAAGTGCTCAAGGCCGTGCGCGCCGAAGTCGGCGACGACTTCTGCGTGGGCATGCGCATCTGCGGTGACGAATTCCACCCCGATGGCCTCAGCCACGAGGACATGAAGCAGATCGCCGCCTACTACGACGGCACCGGCATGCTCGATTTCATCGGCGTGGTCGGCTCGGGCTGCGACACCCACAACACCCTGGCCAACGTCATCCCCAACATGAGCTACCCGCCGGAGCCGTTCCTGCACCTGGCGGCCGGCATCAAGGAAGTGGTCAAGGTCCCGGTGCTGCACGCGCAGAACATCAAGGACCCGAACCAGGCCACGCGCATCCTCGAAGGCGGCTACGTGGACATGGTCGGCATGACCCGCGCGCACATGGCCGACCCGCACCTGATCGCCAAGATCAAGATGGGCCAGATCGACCAGATCAAGCAGTGCGTCGGTGCCAACTACTGCATCGACCGCCAGTACCAGGGCCTGGATGTGCTGTGCATCCAGAACGCCGCGACGTCCCGTGAATACATGGGCGTGCCGCACATCATCGAGAAGACCACCGGGGTCAAGCGCAAGGTGGTGGTGGTCGGCGCCGGCCCGGCCGGCATGGAAGCGGCCCGCGTGGCCGCCGAACGTGGCCACGACGTGACCCTGTTCGAGAAGAAGGAGCAGATCGGCGGGCAGATCACCATCGCCGCCAAGGCACCGCAGCGTGACCAGATCGCCGGCATCACCCGCTGGTACCAGCTGGAGCTGGCGCGCCTGAAAGTCGACCTGCGCCTGGGCACTGCCGCTGACGTGGCGACCATCCAGGACCTGCGCCCGGACGTGATCGTGCTGGCCGTGGGCGGGCATTCGTTCCTTGAGCAGAACGAGCACTGGGGCGCCGCCGAAGGGCTGGTGGTCAGCAGCTGGGACGTGCTCGACGGCAAGGTGGCGCCGGGCAAGAACGTGCTGGTGTACGACACCATCTGCGAATTCACCGGCATGTCGGTGGCCGACTTCATCGCCGACAAGGGCAGCCAGGTCGAGATCGTCACCGACGACATCAAGCCGGGCGTGGCCATGGGCGGCACCACCTTCCCGACCTACTACCGCAGCATGTACCCCAAAGAAGTGATCATGACCGGCGACATGATGCTGGAGAAGGTCTACCGCGAAGGCGACAAGCTGGTGGCGGTGCTGGAGAACGAATACACCGGCGCCAAGGAAGAGCGTGTGGTCGACCAGGTGGTGGTGGAAAACGGCGTGCGCCCTGACGAAGCGTTGTACTACGCGCTGAAGGAAGGATCGCGCAACAAGGGCCAGATCGACGTGGAGGCGCTGTTCGCCATCAAGCCGCAGCCGATCCTCAGCCAGCCGGGCGAGGGCTACCTGCTGTACCGCATCGGCGACTGCGTGGCCCAGCGCAACGTGCACGCGGCGATCTACGACGCCTTGCGCCTGTGCAAGGATTTCTGATCCTGCGGGCATGAACACCGCCCCTGTCGGGGCGGGACTGGCCCCCTGTGGGAGCGGGCTTGCCCGCGAAAGCGTCAGCATGAACAACAGAGTTGTCTGATCTGACGCATTCGCGGGCAAGCCCGCTCCCACAGGGTCCGCGCCCACCCTGAGTGTTGGCGCAAGAATTGAGCTGTTGTTGTGGGAGCCTCCCATGTTGAACACCCTGCTACCCATCCTGCTGTTCGCGGCCCTTGCCCTGGCGCTGCTCGGCGCCCTGCGCCGGGTGCGCATGTGGCGTCGCGGCCGGCCGGCCAAGGTCGACCTGCTCGGCGGCCTGCTGGCCATACCGCGGCGCTACCTGGTGGACCTGCACCACGTGGTCGAGCGCGACAAGTACATGTCCAAGACCCACGTGGCCACCGCCGGCGGCTTCGTGCTGTCGGCCGTGCTGGCGATCCTGGTGCATGGCTTCGGCCTGCACAGCAAGATCCTCGGCTACGCCTTGCTGGTGGCCACGGTGATCATGTTCTGCGGCGCCATCTTCGTCTTCAAGCGCCGCCTGAACCCGCCCTCGCGCCTGTCCAAGGGCCCGTGGATGCGCCTGCCGAAAAGCCTGCTGGTGTTCGCCGCCAGCTTCTTCATCGCCACCTTGCCGGTGGCCGGCATCCTGCCGGCCAACAGCGGTGGCTGGGTGATGGTCGGCGTGCTCGGCCTGGGCGTGCTGTGGGGCGTGTCGGAGCTGTTCTTCGGCATGACCTGGGGCGGCCCGATGAAACACGCCTTCGCCGGTGCCCTGCACCTGGCCTGGCACCGCCGCGCCGAACGCTTCGGCGGCGGCCGCTCCACCGGCCTCAAGCCGCTGGACCTGGAAGACCGCAACGCACCCCTGGGCGTGGAAAAACCGACCGATTTCACCTGGAACCAGCTGTTGGGCTTCGACGCCTGCGTGCAGTGCGGCAAATGCGAGGCCATGTGCCCGGCGTTCGCCGCCGGCCAGCCGCTGAACCCGAAAAAACTCATCCAGGACATGGTCATCGGCCTGGCCGGTGGCACCGACGCGCAGTTCGCCGGCAGCCCGTACCCCGGCAAGCCGATCGGCGAGCATGGCGGCAACCCGCACCAGCCGATCGTCAACGGCCTGGTCGATGCCGAGACGCTGTGGTCGTGCACCACCTGCCGCGCCTGCGTCGAGGAATGCCCGATGATGATCGAGCACGTCGATGCCATCGTCGACATGCGCCGCCACCTCACCCTGGAAAAGGGCGCGACCCCGAACAAGGGCGCCGAGGTGCTGGACAACCTGATCGCCACCGACAACCCAGGCGGTTTCGCGCCCGGTGGTCGCATGAACTGGGCAGCCGACCTCAACCTGAAGCTGCTGTCGGAGGTGAAAACGACCGACATTCTGTTCTGGGTCGGCGACGGCGCCTTCGACATGCGCAACCAGCGCACCCTGCGCGCGTTCGTCAAGGTGCTCAAGGCCTCCGGCGTGGACTTCGCCGTGCTCGGCCTGGAAGAGCGCGACAGCGGCGATGTGGCGCGGCGCCTGGGCGATGAAGCGACCTTTCAGCAACTGGCCAAGCGCAACATCCAGACGCTGGCCCAGTACAAGTTCCAGCGTATCGTCACCTGCGACCCGCACAGCTTCCATGTGCTCAAGAACGAGTACGGTGCACTGGGCGGCGACTACCAGGTGCAGCACCACAGCAGCTACATCGCCGAGCTGATCGCGGCGAACAAGCTCAACCTCGGCCAGCACAAGGGCGGCAGCGTCACCTACCACGACCCGTGCTACCTGGGCCGCTACAACGGCGAGTACCAAGCGCCCCGCGAAGTGCTCAAGGCACTGGGCATCGAGGTGCGCGAGATGCAGCGTTCGGGCTTCCGTTCGCGCTGCTGTGGTGGTGGCGGCGGCGCGCCGATCACCGACATCCCCGGCAAGCAGCGGATCCCCGACATGCGTATGGACGACATCCGCGAAACCCAGGCGGAGCTGGTGGCCGTGGGCTGCCCGCAATGCACCGCGATGCTCGAAGGCGTGGTCGAACCGCGCCCACAGATCAAGGACCTCGCCGAGCTGGTGGCCGATGTGCTGATCGAAGAGGACAGCGCCGCGGCCCCAAAGTCGCCAGCGGTCAAACGTGAACCTGCGGAGGTGCACTGATGAGCGACATCATCCGCCGCGACCCGCGCGCCGAGTGGATCGCCCGTAACCGCCTGCACCCGCTGCATGCAGCGCTGCAGACGCAACAAACCCGCTGGATGGGCCCCAACGGCCTGCTGCGCAAGAACCCGCATGCCATCGCCGCCGGCTTCATCGGCCCCAATGGCATCAAGCGCATCGACCGCAGCGGCGCCCAGCAGGGCACCGGCGTCGGTGGGCGGCGCAGTGCCGCTGCCGAAGTGCAATTGCCGCTGCACCAGGTGCCGGCGCCGGCGTTCTTCATCGCCGTGGTGCCGGACATGGTCGGTGGCCGCCTGAGCAGCCACGACCGCGACCTGCTCGGCCTGGCCCACAGCCTGGCCGGCAGCGATGGCGCGGTGCTGGCGGTGGTGTTCGGCGAGCACAAGGAAAGCAACTTTTCCACAGCCGGCGTCGACCGCCTGCTGGTCATCGAGGGCGAGGCCTTCGAAGGTTATGCACCGGAGCAATGGGTGCAGGGCCTGCGGGCTGTGGATAACCAGTTCACCCCGCGCCACTGGCTGCTGCCCGACAGCCGCAGCGGTGGCGGCGAACTGGGCCGGCGCCTGGGTGCGGCGCTGGGCGAGCGCCCGGCGACACGGGTGTGGCAGGTCAAGGACGGC
This sequence comes from Pseudomonas sp. UBA6315, assembly GCF_002438125.1. Classification (NCBI taxonomy): domain Bacteria; kingdom Pseudomonadati; phylum Pseudomonadota; class Gammaproteobacteria; order Pseudomonadales; family Pseudomonadaceae; genus Pseudomonas; species Pseudomonas sp. UBA6315. Next base: position 39,748 of record NZ_DJTF01000077.1, on the reverse strand, counting down.
CAGTGCATCGGCCGCGCCGGTGCCGGCCAGCAGGACCTGCAACGGGCCGTGCCGCGCCTGATCCTGGGGGCGGCCGAGTGCGCCGAACCGGTCAGCGAAACCCGCCACGAGGCATTGCCGGTGGAGTTGTCCACAAGCGTGGCGCGCAGCCTGTCGCGTATCGAAGACCTCGGCTCGGTGGCCGTGGACCCGGCGACCATCGCCATGGCCGAGGCCGAGTTCATCGTCTCCGGCGGCAACGGCGTCAAGGACTGGGCCCTCTACCACAAGGCCACCGCAGCCCTCGGCGCCACCGAAGGCGCCTCGCGGGTGGCGGTGGACGATGGCTTCATGCCGCGCAACCGCCAGGTGGGCGCCACCGGTACCTGGGTCACGGCACGGGTTTATGTGGCTGTGGGTATCTCCGGTGCGATCCAGCACCTGCAGGGCATCGGTGCCTGCGACAAGGTGGTGGCGATCAACATGGACCCGGGCTGCGACATGATCAAACGGGCCGACCTGTCGGTGATTGGCGACAGTTCGGCGATTCTCCAGGCACTGATCGAGGCTGTGGAAAACTTCCGCAGCGGCGGCCAGCGCGACGCGGCATAAGGGCACGAGCATGAGTACGAAAGTCATCAGCCTGGTTTCCATCGGTGCCCACCCCAGCTCCGGCCGCGCCCGCCGCGCCGAGCAGGACGCACGCGCCGTGGAGCTGGGCTTGCAGCTGGCTGGGGATAACTTGCAGGTGGTGCATGCCGGCGACCCGCGTGAAGAAGCGCTGCGGGCTTACCTGGGCATGGGCCTGGATCATCTCGACGTGCTGGAGCAGCCGGCCGGCGCCGATGTGCTCGGCGTGCTCGGCGATTACCTGCGCGATGCCGGCGCCCAGCTGGTGCTGACCGGCAGCCAAGCGGAGACCGGCGAAGGTTCGGGCATGCTGCCGTTCCTGCTGGCGGAGAAACTGGGCTGGCCGCTGGTGGTGGGGCTGGCCGAAGTGGAGTCGATCGACAACGGCACCGCCCAGGTGCTGCAGGCCTTGCCACGGGGGCAGCGGCGCCGGCTGAAGGTGCGCCTGCCGCTGCTGGCGACTGTGGATAACGCCGCGCCCAAGCCGCGCCAGAGTGCCTTTGGCCCGGCGCGCCGGGGTGTGCTGGCGGCGCGCAACGTGGCCATCGTCGAAGACGAACTGCTGGGCGAGGCCGAGCTGCAGCCGGCACGGCCGCGGCCCAAGCGGCTCAAGGTGATCAAGGCCAAGAGCGGTGCCGACCGGATGAAGGCGGCCACGGCCAAGGCCAGTGGTGGGGGCGGCAAGGTGCTGAAGGACGTTTCTCCCCAGGAGGGCGCCGAGGCGATCCTCAAGCTGCTGGTGGAAGAGGGCGTGCTGCGCTGATACGCGCCTGTGTAGGAGCGGCCTTGTGTCGCGATGGGCTGCGCAGCAGCCCCGGCAATCTCGAGCCAGATTCGGCAATCTCGAGTGAAATTCGGCAACCTGGGGCCGCGTTGCGGCCCATCGCGACACAAGGCCGCTCCTACAGCAGCCCTCGCTTTACATTGAACGCCCAGCAACTCACGCCCTCGACAATCGGATCGAACGTCACCCGCTCCCCCTCCAGCAGTTGTGCATTACCCGCCATCAGGATCGCGATACGCGTCACGAAGTAGTCCCCGCTACCGTCATCTGCCTTGATCACTCCCACTCCGTTTCCTCCATGGAACCACTTCACAGTGCCGACCAGGCGCCTGTGCATAAGTGACCTCGCATCAATGGCAGTTAGCTAGCCCTTAATCAATCACGAAGGCGCAACGAGGGAAACTGGCAAAAATGTCAGGTGCTCGCAAAGGTTGCCCACGGAATCTGTTTGCCAGGGTGTGGATAAAGTGTTGGCGTATGGCTGTAGGTACCGTTTCACGTGGCTTACAGGGTTTTGATCAAAAAACAGCCAGTGGCGTTTATTCACAGCCGGAGCGCAGAGCTGAAGAAGTGGCCGACTTTTGCCCACAATCGCTGTTAGCGGGTCTGTGGATAATCTGTTCGGTAGCGGCTGAATGCCCTGTAGGCCGTGGCTTGTACGAATGTGATCAAAAAATGAGCGATTCGTCAATCAAGCTCGCAGATCCATTCAAATCAGAGCCTTGGGCAGGTTATGCACAAGGTGATGAGTCAATGCTCATCGCTTACGCACAAACTCTGTTGGTGTCTCTGTGGATAAGGTGTATGGAGTCCGCTACAGCCCAGCAAACATGGTGCTTTGGAAGATTCGGTCAAAAAATGATCAGTGATCTGCCTGATATTTATGCCAGTAGGAAAACACCTCAGCCAGCGCTACGGTATCCGCATCCGTCCAAAACTGTGGATAACTCATGAAGGCTTGCTTGTTGACTACAGATCGGCAGCGCTCGGTGCTACAAGGTCTGCGCGCTTACTCACCTTACGGGTTCAGCAAAGCCACCTCAGCGCCGGCGCTGGGTTTTTGCGGTCAGCGCCATGACCCGCTTACAGGCAATTATCCCTTGGGCAATGGCCATCGTTCATACAGCCCGACGCTGATGAGATTCCTGAGCCCTGATAGCCTCAGCCCATTCGATCGAGGGGGATTGAATAGCTATGCGTACTGCGGGGGGGACCCGGTCAACAGGATCGATCCGGGGGCGCAGTTCTGGCAGCGCGTGCTCGGCGCATTTTCAAGCATGGTTACTGGCTTGGGGGCGATTGTCAGAACTGCCAGGAATGAAGTTTCACGCTTGCAGCATCAATTTGATTCAAATTCACCCTATACACCTACACCTTTTTTGAATCGCATCAGCAACACCTCGTTCTTGGTGACATCGGCTTCCGGAATTTCGGGCAATACGCTGTTGGGGATCGAGACCGGTTGGGCTCCTGAAACGTTTATGAGCGTTGGCAATGCGATAGGTGTATTTGGCTCTAACGGGAACATCGTGGGTGGTGTCTCGGGCAACTTCAACACCGCACGAGAGACTTGGCAGTTGATTGGATCGCCAGGCGTTGCGGCGAGCAGCGTCGCATACGGTACGTTCGTGGAAGTAACCGGCCTGCGGATGGCGGGGGAGGCTCTCGACTATATGGGTAGGCAAGCAGGGCAACTAGTACGCAGACTGCGCCATACAGCGCGGGAGGCATACCGTGCGTGGCGCCAATCGGGAGAATCAACACAGGCCGCTATCTCGATGCAGAACATACGCCAAACACCCGATAGGGCCATTGTTCGCAGAAACACCGTCTGACACGGCTTGCACGCGTGTCAGACGGCAATCTTCATTACTGCGCCTGCACTTCTTTCAAGTAAGGCGCAGGCTCCGCCCCCAGGTTGGCCAGCACGCGCTCGCTGTACCAGTCGATGAAGTTCACCACGCCAAACTCGTAAGTCTTCGAGTAAGGCCCGGGCTGATAGGCGCTGGAGTTGATCCCGCGCTGGTTCTCTTCAGCCAGGCGGCGGTCCTGGTCGTTGGTGGCTTCCCACACTTTGCGCATGCGCTCCGGGTCGTAGTCCACACCTTCCACAGCATCCTTGTGCACCAGCCACTTGGTGGTGACCATGGTTTCCTGGGCGCTGATCGGCCACACGGTGAAGACGATCATGTGGTCGCCCATGCAGTGGTTCCACGAATGCGGCAGGTGCAGGATGCGCATCGAGCCCAGGTCCGGGTTCTTGATGCGGCCCATCAGCTTCTGGCAGGCCTGCTTGCCGTCCATGGTCATCGACACGGTGCCCTTGAGCAGCGGCATGCGCACGATGCGGTTACGCAGGCCATGGCTCTTGTGCAGGTACGGGATCTTCTCGGCTTCCCAGGCGGCGGCGGAGGCGGCCACGTGGTCCTTGAAGTCCTGGCTGGCGCGCGGGTCGTTGGTGTCATCCCATTCCAGAAGGGTTTGCAGCAGCTCGGGGTGCGAGCCGTTGCAGTGGTAGCACTCGCGGTTGTTTTCCAGCACCAGCTTCCAGTTGGCCTTTTCCATCAAGGTGGTTTGCACCGCCACCTTGGCGTTGTCCATCTCGTAGGGCTCCATGTAGTGGTCCAGGGTGGCCAGGAACTCATCGATGGCAGGCGGGTTCTGCGCCAGGCTGATGAAGATGTAGCCGCCGGCGACCTTCACGTTCACCGGTTTCAGGCCGTACTGGTTCATGTCGAAGTCGGCGCCCATTTCGGTGCCGGCGAACAGCAGGCGACCGTCCAGCTCGTAGGTCCACTGGTGGTACGGGCACACCAGCTTGGCCACCTTGCCTTTCTCGCTGACGCACAGGCGCGAGCCGCGGTGGCGGCAGACGTTGTGGAAGGCATGCACCTTACCTTCGGCGCCGCGCACCACGATGATCGGGTTCTTGCCGATCTGCAGGGTGATGTAGTTGCCCTTTGCCGGGATCTCGCAGGTCATGCCGGCGATCAGCCATTCCTTGTGGAAGATCTCCTGCATGTCGATCTGGAACAGACGCTCGTCGGTGTAGAAAGGCTGGGGCAGCGAGTAGGTGCGCTCGCGGGTCTGCAGCATCTGGGCGGTGGCCTTGCGTGCAGGTTCCAGTGGATCGCCCAGGCTCAGGGTTGCGGTGACGTCCATCGTGTATTCCTCGGGGCCGTGTGCGGCCGGCAAAAGGTGGCTAATCGTTGTTGTGGTGCCGCAAGGCTGTGTGTCGCGAACAGCCGTTTCTTTTGCCGTGGAGTGTGCGTCCGAAGGCGGCGCGAACCGTATCCATGGGCGACATGGCCGATTTGAATTACGACGCCCCAGCCCTTGTAGCACGGGGCTGGTCGCGATAAGCACGCCGATGTCGCAGGCAGGAATGTACGTCGCCTTCAGCTTGCGCATTATCCCAGCCATAAAAAGGCCAATTGTCGGCCGCTGGAGAAGAACATGTCCGATACCTTCCTCAATCCGGTCAGCACCCAGACCTGGGCCAACGGCCGCCACATCGTGCGCTGCGTCAAGGTCATCCAGGAGACCTGGGACGTGCGCACCTTCTGCTTCATGGCCGACCAGCCGATCATGTTCTTCTTCAAGCCTGGGCAATTCGTGACCCTGGAGCTGGAGATCGAAGGCAAGCCGGTGATGCGCTCGTACACCATCTCCAGTTCGCCGTCGGTGCCCTACAGCTTCTCGATCACCGTCAAGCGCGTGCCCGGCGGGCTGGTCTCCAACCACCTGCACGACACCATGCACGAAGGCGCGGAGCTACCGGTGCATGGCCCGGTCGGGCTGTTCAACGCCATCGACTTCCCGGCGGGCAAGGTGCTGTACCTCTCCGGTGGCGTCGGCATCACCCCGGTGATGTCGATGGCGCGCTGGTTCTACGACACCAATGCCAATGTCGACATGGTCTTCGTGCACAGCGCCCGTTCACCGAAGGACATCATCTACCACCGCGAACTGGAGCAGATGGCGTCGCGCATCCCCAACTTCAGCCTGCACATCATTTGCGAGAAGCACGGCCTGGGCGAGCCCTGGGCGGGCTACCGTGGCTACCTGAACCAGCGGCTGATGGAGCTGATTGCGCCCGACTACATGGAGCGCACGGTGTTCTGCTGCGGCCCGACGCCGTACATGACCGCGGTCAAGCGCATGCTCGAAGCGGTCGGTTTCGACATGAAGAACTACCACGAGGAATCGTTCGGCGCGACGCCGGCCGAAGCCAAGGCCGACGCCGTGGAGCACGCCGAGCAGGCTGCCGACGCACCGGAAGTGGCGGCCGCAGACCTCAACCTGGTGGAGTTCATCGGCAGCGAGAAGAGCATCCGCGTCGCCCCGGGCGAGACCGTGCATGCGGCGGCGGCGAAAGTCGGGCTGATGATCCCCAAAGCCTGCGGCATGGGCATTTGCGGGACCTGCAAGGTGCTCAAGCTGGGCGGCGAGGTGGAGATGGAGCACAACGGCGGGATAACCGAAGAGGATGAAGCCGAGGGCTACATCCTGTCGTGCTGCAGCGTGCCGAAAGGGGATGTGCGGATCGATTACTGATCCGAGATTTTGGGGCTGCTTTGCAGCCCAATCGCTGGCAAGCCAGCTCCCACAGTGGCAGCAGTACTGCACCGATTCCTGTGGGAGCCGGCTTGCCGGCGAATGGGCCGCAACGCGGCCCCAGCGGTATCAGGTCCTGAAGCGGGCGACCAGCCCATTCAAGTCCACTGCCAAGCGCGAAAGCTCGGCACTGGCGGCGCTGGTCTGATGCGCCCCGGTCGCACTCTGCACCGACAGGTCATTGATGTTCACCAGGTTGCGATCCACCTCGCGCGCCACCTGCGCCTGCTCTTCCGCCGCACTGGCGATCACCAGGTTGCGCTCGTTGATCTGCGCCACCGCCCCGGCAATGCTGTCCAGCGCCAAGCCCGCGCCACGGGCGATGTTCAAGGTCGACTCGGCGCGTTCGGTGCTGGTGCGCATCGATTCCACCGCCTGCTCGGTGCCGCCCTGGATGCTGCCGATCATCCGCTCGATCTCGCTGGTCGACTGCTGGGTGCGATGGGCCAGCGCGCGCACTTCATCCGCGACCACGGCAAAGCCACGGCCGGCTTCACCGGCGCGTGCGGCCTCGATGGCCGCGTTCAGGGCCAGCAGGTTGGTCTGGTCGGCCAGGCCACGGATCACGTCGAGCACCTTGCCGATATCGCGTGACTGCTCGGCCAGGTGGGTGATGAGCTGCGCTGTGGCCTGCACGTCGCCGCTCATGCGCTCGATAGCGCCCACGGTTTCCATGACCAGGTCACGCCCATCGCCGGCCGAGCGGCTGGCTTCGCCGGACGCCTCGGACGTGCTCACGGCGTTGCGCGCCACTTCTTCCACGGCGCTGGTCATCTCGGTGACTGCGGTGGCGGCCTGTTCGATTTCGTTGTTCTGCTGCTGCAGGCCACGGGCACTCACGTCGGTGACGCAGTTCAGCTCTTCGGCGGCCGAGGCCAGCTGGGTGGCGGAGCCGGCAATCAGTTGCAGGGTGTCGCGCAGCTTGTCCTGCATGCGGGCCATGGCGCGCAGCAGGCGGGCGGCTTCATCGGTGCCTTCGGCGCGGATGACGTGGGTCAGGTCGCCGTCGGCGACTTGTTCCGCGGCCTTGAGCGCTTCGTCGATCGGTTTGACGATGCTGCGGGTGAGCAGGAAGGCGCAGAGGAAGGTCAGCACGGTGGCGGCGACCAGCAGCCCGATCACCAGGGTGAAGGCTGCGGCGTACTGGCTGGCGGCGGTGTCGTTGGTGTCGCGGGTCTGGTCGGTGTTGATCTTGACCAGGGTGTCCATGACCTTGTTGATCTGCTCGGAGTTGGCCAAAAGATCGCGGTTGAGCAGGTCTCGCAGCTCATCGGTACGGTTGGCCTGGCTCAGGCTGCGCATGCGCGCCTCCAGCTGGCGGTACTGGCTGAGCAGCTGGGTGTACTGATCGAAGGCCGCCTGCTCGTCGGCGGCGCCGATCATCGGCAGGTAGGCCTGGCGGGCGCGGTCGATCTGGGCGTTGCGCTGGTCCAGCAGGTCGAGGGTGTCGCGCTGCACCTCAGGCTCGCGGTTGAGCAGCAGGCGGTAGGAGAGGGTGCGCATGCGCAGGTTCAGCGCGGTCAGCTCGTCCAGGGTCTTGATGCTGGGGATGCTGATGTCCTCGATGGCAATGCCGGCCTGGCGGATGTTGCCCATCTGCATGAGCGAGAAGATGCCGAGGCCGAGCATCAGCACGCCGATCAGCGAAAAGCCGAGCAAGGCGCGCGGGGCGATGTTCATGTTGCGTAGAGACATGGGGGAAGAGTCCAGGCAAGGAAAGAGGGCGCAATCCATGCGACAAAATAAGACGTACCTGGGCTATCGGTCGTGTCCGGTGAGTCTTGAGTGCGAGCGGCGAAAATTGTGAGGCAGCTATCTATTTACCTGACCGGCGGTTGACCCATGTCGGAACAAGGGGCCGGATACCCTGTCAATCTCGCGGTAAGAAACCTTGAGAATCCGTTATTTAATGGCGATGGCTCACACTTTTCTTTATCGTGTGCGCCCTTTGCAACAACCCGAGATATCCCCATGCTGGAAGCTTCCCTGAATCAACTCGAGCAACTGGTCAGCGACCTGATGCAGAAAAACGCTCAACTCACCGAGCAGAACACCTCCCTCGGCCAGGAACTGGCCCAGGCCAAGGAAGAAAACGAGACCCTGCAGCTGTCGCTGATGGAGCAGGAAGAAAAGCACGGCGCGACCGCTGCCCGTATCCAGGCGCTGGTTGACCGCGCCAGCGCAGGTGTCGTCGGCGCATGAGACTGCAAGCGCAGCCGATCAATGTCGTGTCGATCCTCGGCAGCGACTATTCGATCAAGGCGCCTGAAGGCCAGGAAGAAACCCTGGCGCAGGCAGTGCGGATGCTCAACACCGCCCTGGCCGAGACCAAGCGTCAGTACCCGAGCCTGATCGGCGACAAGCTGCTGGTACTGGCGGCCCTCAACTTGTGTTCCAAGCAGGTCGAACTGCAGAAGGAACACCAGCAGACCCTCGAGCGGACCCAGGCGCAGATCGACGCCACGGTGGACGCCATCGTTCGGACCATCGCCGAACAATAACCAGCACACGACATCGGCCTTGTAGGAGCGGATTCATCCGCGATTGCGTCAGTGAATCCACTACCGCATCGCGGATAAATCCGCTCCTACAAGGTGCACTTGTTTGCTGCAGATCACTGGAATAACTGGATACTCAAGTGTATACACTTTCCGTAAAACAATAATTAACGGGGAGTGGGGCATGCGGATCTGGCGTAAAAGCATCCAGTGGCAGTTGATCGCAAGCATGGGCGCTGCCCTACTGGCGAGCATCTTGGTGGTGGTGGTGATTTTCACGGTGGCGCTCAACCGCCTGACCGAACGTTATCTGCTCGACACGGCGCTACCGGCCAGCGTCGAAGCCATCCGCAACGACATCGAGCGCATGCTCGGCCAGCCCCTGGTGGCCGCCGCCGACATTGGTGGCAACACCCTGCTGCGCGACTGGCTGGCAGCCGGTGAGGACGCCGCCGAGCGCCCCCGCTTCATCGAGTACCTTGAAGCCGCCAGGCAACGCAACCACGCCTTCACGACCATGTTCGCCGCGACCGAAACGGGCCATTACTACAACGAGAAAGGCCTCGACCGTACCCTCAGCCGCGAAAACCCCCACGACAGCTGGTTCTACCGCTACATCGACAGCGGTGCCGAGCGCGTGCTCAACATCGACATCGATGGCTCCACAGGCGAGCTTGCGCTGTTCATCAATTACCGCGTGGAAAAGGACGGCAAGCTGGTGGGCGTGGCGGGCATGGGCCTGCGCATGAGCGAGCTGTCGAAGCTGATCCACGACTTCAGCTTCGGCGAGCGTGGCAAGGTCTTTTTGGTGCGCAACGACGGGCTGATCCAGGTGCACCCCGACCCTGCCTTGAGCGGCAAGCGGCAACTGGCCGAGCAGCTCGACGCACCCGCCGCCCAGGCGCTGCTCACCGGCGACCAGACCTTGCGCAGCAACCGCTTCGAGCGCGACGGCGAGGCCTATCTTGCCCTGGGCCTGCCCCTGCGCGATTTGAACTGGACCCTGGTCGCCGAGGTGCCGGAGGCGGAAATCTACGCGCAGATGCACCAGGCGCTGTGGCTGACCACCTTGATCGGCGGCGCCGTGGCGCTGCTCTCGCTGCTGCTGGTGGTATGGCTGGCGCGCGGCTTGGTGAAGCCGATCCGCCGGGTCACGGCGGCGCTGGTGCAGATCGGCAGCGGCGCGGGTGACCTCAGCCACCGCCTGGATGATTCTCGCCAGGACGAACTGGGCGACCTGGCCCGCGGCTTCAACCGCTTTCTCGACAGCCAGCGCGGCCTGATCGGCGAAGTGCTGAGCACCACCGAGCGCCTGCACGTTGCCGTCGAGCAGGTGACCCAGGTGGTGGACAACACGGCCGAGCGCTCGGGCCGGCAGCAGGAAATGACCGAGATGGTCGCCACTGCCGTGCACGAGATGGGCCTGACCGTGCAGGAAATTGCGCGTAATGCCGGCGATGCCGCGCAAGCCTCGCAAGCGGCGCGCGACGAGGCGCTGCAGGCGCGCGATGTGGTGCAGCGCTCGATCCAGGGCATCGAAGGCATGTCGGGCGACATCGGCAAGGCGGCGGATGCGGTCGGCCAGCTGGCCGGTGAAGTGGCCTCGATCGATGAGGTGCTGGCGGTGATCCGCAGTATTTCCGAGCAGACCAACCTGCTGGCGCTCAATGCCGCGATCGAGGCCGCAAGGGCAGGGGAAATGGGCCGAGGCTTTGCCGTGGTCGCCGATGAGGTGCGCACCCTGGCCCGGCGCACGCAGCTGTCTACCGATGAGGTGCAGCAGATGATCCAGCGGCTCAAGCAGGGCGCGGGGTCGGCGGTGACGTCGATGCAGGCGGGGCAGCAGGCCACGGGCAGTGGCGTGGAGTTCAGCCAGCGTACTGGCTCATCGTTGGGCGCGATCACCGACCAGGTGGAGCACATCAGCGACATGAACCACCAGGTGGCCACGGCGACTGAAGAGCAGTCGGCGGTGACCGAGGAAATCAACCGCACGGTGCAGGGGATATCCGATCTGGCCAGGGAAACGGCGGCGGAAGTGCAGGGGTGCCGCGAGGAATGTAAGGCGTTGCGTGGGTTGGCTGATGACCTGGCGCGGCAGATGGGGGGCTTCAGGCTTTGATCCGTTTGCCTTGGCCAGTGCCCGACAGGGCAGCTGGCCAAGGCCTTGGGTTTACGTGTTTTCGACGGTTACTTCAAGTTCGGCCGAGTCCGCGTTGTTGAGCGTAATGGTTCTTTTCAGAACCCGTAGGAACTCATCGTCACGTTTGAAAATGGCACCTAGCGGCAAGGCATGGAGTGCCTGGCGCATGTGCTCGGCTGTGACGATTTCGCCGATCGGCTCGTTGACATGCTTGAGCAGCACGCGCACACCCGGCCTTGCAATCGAGCGGCCGCGCCGTGGGGGCTGCGAATACCAGTCGTAGGCGCCTTTGACAGCCCAGATGCCTTTATCGCCCTTGGCCGAATACTCGAACAGGTAAGGGGGGCGGTGTTGCACGCCGTGGAAGAGATCGCCGCTTTGGCAGGACAACAAGAGCTTCTTGACCTCAGGCTGGATGATGGGAGTATCGAAAAAGAACACTTCAAGATCAGCACACATGAACAGTTTCCCGAGCAATTTATGGAAATGATGCCTTGCCAATTCTTACGGCGCGGGTACGGTCTGGATGTGGGCGTAGCTTTCAATGATTGTGTGAATTTCCGCTGCTAGCGGCTCAGGCTTTGGGTCGGTGGTGGCCCTATCGCCGGCGAGCCGGCTCCCACAGGGCAAACCACTGCCTTCGCGTGCAGCGCGGTACCTGTGGGAGCCGGCTTGCCGGCGATGGCGATCTGTCAGGCGCCGATGATGGCGCGGATATCCGCCGCCAGCTCGCGCACCCTGGCTTCCTCGGTATCCCACGAGCACATGAACCGCGCCCCGCCGCTGCCAATGAAGGTATAGAAGCGCCAGCCCTTGCCACGCAGTGCCTCGATCGCCGGCTCCGGCATCTGCAGGAACACCCCGTTGGCCTCCACCGGGAACATCAACTGCACCCCCGGCAGATCGCTCACCAACGACGCCAGCAACTGCGCGCAGCGGTTGGCGTGGGCGCCATGGCGCAGCCAGGCGTCATCTTCCAGCAACCCCACCCACGGCGCGGACAGGAAGCGCATCTTCGACGCCAGCTGCCCGGCCTGCTTGCAGCGGTAGTCGAAGTCATCGGCCAGGTCGCGGTTGAAGAACAGGATCGCCTCGCCCACCGCCATGCCGTTCTTGGTGCCGCCAAAGCACAGCACATCGACGCCGGCCTTCCAGGTCAGCTCGGCCGGGCTGCAGCCCAGGAACGAGCAGGCATTGCTGAAGCGCGCGCCGTCCATGTGCAGGTTCAGGCCCAGCTCCTTGCAGGTGGCGCTGATCGCCTTGAGCTCGTCGGGGCGGTACACGGTGCCCACTTCGGTGGCCTGGGTGAGGGTGACCACGCGCGGCTTGGGGTAGTGGATGTCCTGTCGCTTGAGCGCCACTTCGCGGATCGATTCGGGCGTCAGCTTGCCGTTGACGCTGGGCGCGGTCAGCAGCTTGGAGCCGTTGGAGAAGAACTCCGGCGCGCCGCATTCGTCGGTCTCGACGTGGGCGGTCTCGGAGCAGATCACGCTGTGGTAGCTCTGGCACAGCGAGGCCAGGGCCAGGGAGTTGGCGGCGGTGCCGTTGAAGGCGAAGAACACCTCGCAGTCGGTTTCGAACAGTTTGCGAAAGTACTCCGAGGCGCGCTCGGTCCACTGGTCGTCGCCGTAGGCGCGTTCGTGGCCGGTGTTGGCCTTGGCCATCGCGGCCCAGGCTTCGGGGCAGATGCCGGAATAGTTGTCGCTGGCGAATTGTTGGCTCTTGTCTGTCATGGCACGGTCCTTTGAACGACGCAGAAGCGCACTCTAAACCATTGCTGAAACGGTTGCCTATACAAGCTGTGCCGGCCCCTTCGCGGGGCAAGCCCGCTCCCACAATGGCCCTGCATACGGCAAACAATTGTGGGAGCGGGCTTGCCCCGCGAAGAGGCCGGCACCAACAACCCAAAAGCCAATGTCGTAAACGCGCCATTGCAAGGCGTGCGCAGGCATCTGACCCACCCCGGCCAGTCATACCATCGCCACAAAGGGCCACAGTGCCTTACAGACAAGAACAGATCGCTGCCGGGAGAAACATGATGTTCAGCAAGCAAGACCAGATCCAGGGTTATGACGACGCACTGCTGGCGGCGATGAATGCCGAAGAACAGCGCCAGGAAGATCACATCGAGCTGATCGCCTCGGAGAACTACACCAGCAAGCGCGTGATGCAGGCCCAGGGCAGCGGCCTGACCAACAAGTACGCCGAAGGCTACCCGGGCAAGCGCTACTACGGCGGTTGCGAGCACGTCGACAAGGTCGAGGCGCTGGCCATCGAGCGCGCCAAGCAGCTGTTCGGCGCCGACTACGCCAACGTCCAGCCGCACTCCGGCTCCTCGGCCAACGGCGCGGTGTACCTGGCCCTGCTGCAGGCCGGCGACACCATCCTGGGCATGAGCCTGGCCCACGGCGGCCACCTGACCCACGGCGCCAAGGTGTCGTCCTCGGGCAAGCTGTACAACGCCGTGCAGTACGGCATCGACACCAACACCGGCCTGATCGACTACGACGAAGTCGAGCGCCTGGCCGTCGAGCACAAGCCGAAGATGATCGTTGCCGGCTTCTCGGCCTACTCCAAGACCCTCGACTTCCCGCGTTTTCGTGCCATCGCCGACAAGGTAGGCGCCTTGCTCTTCGTCGACATGGCCCACGTCGCCGGCCTGGTCGCCGCCGGCCTGTACCCCAACCCGATTCCGTTCGCCGACGTGGTCACCACCACCACCCACAAGACCCTGCGCGGCCCACGCGGCGGCCTGATCCTGGCCAAGGCCAACGAAGAGATCGAGAAGAAGCTCAACGCCGCCGTGTTCCCCGGCGCCCAGGGCGGCCCGCTGATGCACGTGATCGCCGCCAAGGCCGTGTGCTTCAAGGAGGCGCTGGAGCCCGGCTTCAAGGCGTACCAGAAACAAGTGATCGAAAATGCCCAGGCCATGGCCCAGGTGTTCATCGACCGCGGCTACGACGTGGTCTCCGGCGGCACCGACAACCACCTGTTCCTGGTCAGCCTGATTCGCCAGGGCCTGACCGGCAAAGATGCCGACGCCGCCCTGGGCCGCGCGCACATCACCGTCAACAAGAACGCCGTACCCAACGACCCGCAGTCGCCGTTCGTTACCTCGGGCCTGCGCATCGGCACCCCGGCCGTCACCACCCGCGGCTTCAAGGTTGCCCAGTGCACCGCCCTGGCCGGCTGGATCTGCGACGTGCTCGACAACCTCGGCGATGCCGACGTCGAAGCCGATGTGGCGAAGAACGTCGCTGCGCTGTGCGCCGACTTCCCTGTTTACCGCTGAGTGGAGCAGACGACCATGCAACGCTATTCGGGCTTCGGCCTCCTCAAGCACTCCCTCAGCCACCACGAAAACTGGCAGCGCATGTGGCGCACGCCGACCCCCAAGAAGGTCTACGACGTGGTCATCGTCGGCGGTGGCGGCCATGGCCTGGCCACGGCCTACTACCTGGCCAAGGAACACGGCATCACCAACGTCGCGGTGATCGAGAAGGGTTACCTGGGCGGCGGCAACACCGCCCGCAACACCACCATCGTGCGCTCCAACTACCTGTGGGACGAGTCGGCGCACCTGTACGAGCACGCCATGAAGCTGTGGGAGGGGCTGTCCCAGGACCTCAACTACAACGTGATGTTCTCCCAGCGCGGCGTCTACAACCTGTGCCACACCCTGCAGGACATGCGCGACTCCGAGCGCCGCGTCAGCGCCAACCGCCTCAATGGCGTGGACGGCGAGCTGCTCAACACCGCCCAGGTCGCGGCTGAAATCCCGTACCTGGACTGCTCCAAGAACACCCGCTACCCGATCCTCGGCGCCACCGTTCAGCGCCGTGGCGGCGTGGCCCGCCACGATGCCGTGGCCTGGGGCTTCGCCCGCGCCGCCGACGCCCTGGGCGTGGACCTGATCCAGCAAACCGAAGTGATCGGTTTTCGCAAGGAAAACGGCGCGGTCATTGGCGTTGAAACCAACAAGGGCTTCATCGGCGCCAAGCGCGTCGGCGTGGTCACCGCCGGTAACTCCGGGCA
>NZ_DJTF01000077.1:0-24756 GCF_002438125.1 Pseudomonas sp. UBA6315 | reverse complement strand
TCCGAGCCGATCAAGCCGATCATCGACAGCGTGATCATGTCCAACGCCGTGCACGGCTACATCAGCCAGTCCGACAAGGGCGACCTGGTGATCGGCGCCGGCATCGACGGCTGGGTCGGCTACGGCCAGCGCGGTTCGTACCCGGTGATCGAGCACACCCTGCAGGCCATCGTCGAGATGTTCCCGAACCTCTCGCGGGTGCGCATGAACCGCCAGTGGGGCGGCATCGTCGACACCTCGCCGGACGCCTGCCCGATCATCTCCAAGACCCCGGTGAAGAACATGTTCTTCAACTGCGGCTGGGGCACCGGCGGCTTCAAGGCGACCCCGGGCTCGGGCAACGTCTTCGCCGCGAGCCTGGCCAAGGGCGAGATGCACCCGCTGGCCGCGCCGTTCTCCATGGACCGTTTCTACAACGGCGCACTGATCGACGAACACGGCGCTGCCGCCGTCGCCCACTAACCGGAGCCACCGTCATGTTGCATATTTTCTGTCCCCACTGCGGCGAGCTGCGCTCCGAAGAAGAGTTTCACGCCTCTGGCCAGGCGCACATCGCCCGCCCGCTGGACCCCAACGCCTGCTCCGACGAAGAGTGGGGCACCTACATGTTCTTCCGCGACAACCCGCGCGGCATCCACCATGAACTGTGGGACCACGTTGCCGGCTGCCGTCAGTACTTCAACGTCACCCGCGACACCGTGACCTACGAAATTCTCGAAACCTACAAGATTGGCGAGAAGCCGCAAGTGACCGCCGCCGGCAAGCAGAGCGTCGCACCGTCGACTGTCAAAGGCCAAGGGGAAAAAGTATGAGCCAGACCTATCGCCTCGCCAGCGGCGGGCGCATCGACCGCAGCAAGGTCCTGAACTTCAGCTTCAACGGCAAGACCTACCAGGGCTATGCCGGTGACAGCCTGGCCGCCGCGTTGCTGGCCAACGGCGTCGACATCGTCGGGCGCAGCTTCAAGTACTCGCGCCCGCGCGGCATCATCGCCGCCGGTACCGAAGAGCCGAACGCCATCTTGCAGATCGGCTCCAGCGAAGCCACCCAGATCCCCAACGTGCGCGCCACCCAGCAGGCGCTGTACGCAGGCCTGGTCGCCACCAGCACCAACGGCTGGCCGAACGTCAACAACGACGTGATGGGCATCCTGGGCAAGGTCGGCGGCAGCATGATGCCGCCGGGTTTCTACTACAAAACCTTCATGTACCCCAAATCGTTCTGGATGACTTACGAGAAGTACATCCGCAAAGCCGCAGGCCTGGGCCGTGCGCCGCTGCAGAACGACCCGGACAGCTACGACTACATGAACCAGCACTGCGACGTGCTGATCGTCGGCGCCGGCCCTGCGGGCCTGGCCGCCGCCCTGGCCGCCGCACGCAGCGGTGCCCGGGTGATCCTGGCCGATGAGCAGGAAGAGTTCGGCGGCAGCCTGCTCGACTCCCGCGAAACCCTCGACGGCAAGCCTGCCGCCGATTGGGTCAACGCGGTGGTCAAGGAGCTGGAAAGCCTGCCGGAAGTGACCCTGCTGCCCCGCGCCACGGTCAACGGCTACCACGACCACAACTTCCTGACCATCCACGAGCGCCTCACCGACCACCTCGGCGACCGCGCCCCGATCGGCCAGGTACGCCAGCGCGTGCACCGCGTGCGTGCCGGCCGCGTGGTACTGGCCGCCGGCGCCCACGAGCGGCCGTTGGTGTATGGCAACAACGACCTGCCGGGCAACATGCTGGCCGGTGCCGTTTCCACCTACGTGCGCCGCTATGGCGTGGCCCCGGGCCGCAAGCTGGTGCTGTCGACCAACAACGACCACGCCTACCGCTGCGCGCTGGACTGGCACGACGCCGGCCTGCAAGTGGTGGCCATCGCCGATGCGCGCCACAACCCGCGCGGCTCGCTGGTTGAAGAAGCGCGTGCCAAAGGCATCCGCATCCTCACCTCCAGCGCCGTGGTCGAGGCCAAGGGCAGCAAGCACGTGACCGGCGCCCGCGTGGCCGCCATCGATGTGCAGGCGCACAAAGTCACCAGCCCAGGCGAAACCCTGGACTGCGACCTGATCGCCACCTCCGGCGGCTACAGCCCGGTGGTTCACCTGGCCTCGCACCTGGGCGGCCGCCCGGTGTGGCGTGAAGACATCCTCGGCTTCGTGCCGGGCGATGCACCGCAAAAGCGTGTGTGCGTGGGCGGCGTGAATGGCGTCTACGCCCTGGGTGAGGTGATTGCCGATGGTTTCGAAGGCGGCGTGCGCGCAGCCACCGAAGCCGGTTTCAAAGCCACCGCCGGCGCCCTGCCAAAAGCTGTGCAGCGCAAGGAAGAGGCCACCGTGGCGCTGTTCCAGGTGCCGCACGACAAAGGCACCGCCCGCGCGCCGAAGCAGTTCGTCGACCAGCAGAACGACGTCACCGCCGCGGCCATCGAGCTGGCCACCCGCGAGGGCTTCGAGTCGGTCGAGCACGTCAAGCGCTACACCGCGCTGGGCTTCGGCACCGACCAGGGCAAGCTGGGCAACATCAACGGCCTGGCCATCGCCGCCCGTTCGCTGGGGATCAGCATCCCGGAAATGGGCACCACCATGTTCCGCCCCAACTACACCCCGGTGACCTTCGGCGCCGTTGCCGGGCGCCACTGCGGCCACCTGTTCGAGCCGGTGCGCTTCACCGCCCTGCATGCCTGGCATGTGAAGAACGGCGCCGAGTTCGAAGACGTCGGCCAGTGGAAGCGCCCGTGGTACTTCCCCAAGGCCGGTGAAGACATCCATGGCGCCGTGGCCCGTGAATGCAAGGCCGTGCGCGACAGCGTGGGCCTGCTCGACGCCTCGACCCTGGGCAAGATCGACATCCAGGGCCCGGACGCGCGCGAATTCCTCAACCGCATCTACAGCAACGCCTGGACCAAGCTCGACGTGGGCAAGGCCCGCTACGGCCTGATGTGCAAGGAAGACGGCATGGTCTTCGACGACGGCGTGACCGCCTGCGTCGGCGACAACCACTTCTACATGACCACCACCACCGGCGGCGCCGCCCGCGTGCTGCAGTGGCTGGAGCTGTACCACCAGACCGAATGGCCAGAGATGAAGGTGTACTTCACCTCGGTCACCGACCACTGGGCCACCCTGACCCTGTCCGGCCCCAACAGCCGCAAGCTGCTTGGCGAGCTGACCGACGACATCGACCTGGACAAGGACGCCTTCCCGTTCATGACCTGGAAGGAAGGCACCGTCGCCGGCGTGCCGGCCCGGGTGTTCCGCATCTCGTTCACCGGCGAGCTGTCGTACGAAGTGAACGTGCAGGCCAACTACGCCATGGGCGTGCTGGAGAAGGTGATCGAGGCGGGCAAGCAGTACAACCTGACCCCGTATGGCACCGAGACCATGCACGTGCTGCGCGCCGAGAAGGGCTTCATCATCGTCGGCCAGGACACCGACGGCTCGATGACCCCGGATGACCTCAACATGAGCTGGTGCGTGGGTCGCAACAAGCCGTTCTCGTGGATCGGCCTGCGCGGCATGAACCGCGAAGACTGCGTGCGCGACAACCGCAAGCAGCTGGTGGGCCTCAAGCCTGTGAACCCCACCCAGTGGCTGCCCGAAGGCGCCCAACTGGTGTTCGACCCGAAACAGCCGATCCCGATGGACATGGTCGGCCACGTCACCTCCAGCTACGCGGCCAACTCCCTGGGCTATTCGTTCGCCATGGGTGTGGTCAAGGGCGGCCTCAAGCGCATGGGCGAGCGCGTGTTCTCGCCCCAGGCCGACGGCAGCGTGATCGAGGCCGAGATCGTTTCTTCGGTGTTCTTCGATCCGAAGGGTGAGCGGCAGAACGTTTGACTCCGGGCCCTGTGGTGAGCCGGCCGGCCCATCGCCGGCAAGCCGGCTCCCACAGGAACGATGCAGATCTGAAGGCTGATGCTGTACCTGTGGGAGCTGGCTTGCCAGCGATGAGGCCGGCAAAGGCCCCACAAGACAGATGTCTGCATCGCTTCGACGAACCAGAATTCAAGGCAGGTAAGAAATGAGCGCTATCAACGTCTTCCAGCAAAACCCCGGCAGCGATGCCAAGGCCCAGTCGCCACTGCACCACGCCGACCTGGCCAGCCTGGTCGGCAAAGGCCGCAAGAACGCAGGCGTGACCCTGCGCGAGAAGAAGTTCCTCGGCCACCTGACCCTGCGCGGCGACGGTCATGACCCGCAATTCGCCGCCGGCGTGCACAAGGCCCTGGGCCTGGAGCTGCCCGTGGCCCTGACCGTGGTCGCCAACGCCGAGATGTCGCTGCAGTGGATGGGCCCCGACGAGTGGCTGCTGATCGTGCCCGGTGGCCAGGAGTACGCCGTCGAGCAGAAACTGCGCGCCGCCCTCGAAGGCCAGCACATCCAGGTGGTCAACGTCAGCGGCGGGCAAAGCTTGCTGGAGCTGCGCGGCCCGA
Organism: Pseudomonas sp. UBA6315; assembly: GCF_002438125.1. Taxonomy (NCBI): domain Bacteria; kingdom Pseudomonadati; phylum Pseudomonadota; class Gammaproteobacteria; order Pseudomonadales; family Pseudomonadaceae; genus Pseudomonas; species Pseudomonas sp. UBA6315. The sequence continues at coordinate 20,331 of NZ_DJTF01000077.1, read as the reverse complement.
ACGTGCGTGAAGTGCTGATGAAATCCACCAGCTATGATGTGCACCCGAACAACTTCCCGGTGGGCAAGGCGGTTGGCACCGTGTTCGCCAAGTCGCAACTGGTGATCCGCCGCACCGCCGAAGACACCTGGGAGCTGGTGATTCGCCGCAGCTTCGCCGACTACTGGTGGCTGTGGCTGCAGGACGCATCGGCCGAGTACGGCCTGAGCATCGAAGCCTAAGGAGAACATGGCATGAGTCGGGCACCGGATACCTGGATTCTCACCGCCGACTGCCCGAGCATGCTCGGCACCGTCGACGTGGTGACGCGTTACCTCTTCGAGCAGCGCTGCTACGTCACCGAGCACCATTCCTTCGATGACCGGCAGTCGGGGCGCTTCTTCATTCGCGTCGAATTCCGCCAGCCGGACGATTTTGACGAGGCGGGCTTTCGCGCCGGCCTCGCCGAGCGCAGCGAAGCGTTCGGCATGGCCTTCGAGCTGACCGCACCGAACCACCGCCCCAAGGTGGTGATCATGGTGTCCAAGGCCGACCACTGCCTGAACGATTTGCTGTACCGCCAGCGCATCGGCCAGCTGGGCATGGACGTGGTCGCGGTGGTGTCCAACCACCCCGACCTCGAACCCCTGGCGCACTGGCACAAGATTCCCTATTACCACTTCGCCCTCGACCCCAAGGACAAGCCGGCGCAAGAGCGCAAGGTGCTGCAGGTGATCGAGGACAGCGGCGCCGAGCTGGTGATCCTTGCCCGCTACATGCAGGTGCTGTCGCCCGAGCTGTGCCGCAGGCTCGATGGCTGGGCGATCAACATCCACCACTCGCTGTTGCCCGGGTTCAAGGGCGCCAAGCCTTATCACCAGGCGTACAACAAGGGCGTGAAGATGGTCGGGGCGACCGCGCACTACATCAACAACGACCTGGACGAAGGGCCGATCATCGCCCAGGGCGTGGAGGTGGTGGACCACAGTCATTACCCCGAAGATTTGATTGCCAAAGGGCGGGATATCGAATGCCTGACCCTGGCACGGGCGGTGGGGTATCACATCGAGCGGCGGGTGTTCTTGAACGCCAATCGTACGGTGGTACTTTGAGTAATTAGATAGAGTCAATCAAACCCATATGAGACAGGAAAGTCTCTGGCATTGAGGTGGTTAGGGAATCTACGCCGTGTGTCCCGTACATACTGCATTGAACTTCCTATGCTAATTGCATTGTCTCTGAAACGTGTGGTCGAAGGAATCATATCCCTATACCACGTTTGGTAGTTTGATTGTCTTGTTTGGTTTATGTCAATCAGATAGGAAGCGCCAATATTCGCTTCCATTGTTCTTGTCCTAGTCAGGCGAGAGTCGCGAGCGTGCTTAATAATATAATCCTCAATATTACTCCATTGGGAGCGACCGCTCGAACTGTCCGAATCCCCCCAACTGTACCAACTGTTCGAGCCGAAGGAGTCCACCGAGCTATGGGAGTTACGGGAGGCAGCCAAACTGGCCGGGGGGATAGAACTGACGGAGCCGACCGAACCGCCGGAACCGCCGTAATAGGAACTATCGCTTCTGGTAGAGGACGTGTTCATCTTTTTTGATAACCAGCGGTAAAATTTGACAACGGGCCGGAATATCAATGGCGCGTGCCCGGAGGGGTCGATTTTGTTGACGGGGTCACCGGCACAGTAAGCGTAGGCATTTAATCCTCCGCGTCCAAATGGGCTTAAGTTGTCGTTGGTCAAAAAACGCATGAGCTGTGGGTTGTACAGCCTATATCCATTCCCCAGAAGGTAGCCGGCGGCTGGCAGGTTCAGTCGCTCACCGTTAAAGCCGAGAGAGGATGCCAAGCCTTGTTGCGGTGCGCTGAATCCGTAGGCGGTATACGCGACAAGATTCCGCTTATCTGATGTAGCGCTAATCGCCGAACGGCAATTGCTTTGGTGGGGCAACGTTGTGCGATCGGTTTTATCACGTGGCATGTTAATTCCTCTTTCGCATCGCGCTATCAGCTGTGAGCCAAAAGCGTAACCCCTGATGGGTGCCTCTTCACCTATCAGAATTATCAGGTGCCTGCGTTCTGCCCGGTGCGTCTGTACTGGCCTCTTCGCGGGGCACGCCCGCTCCCACGGGTTCACCGCTGTATCGAACATGGCGGTGAACCTGTGGGAGCCGGCTTGCCGGCGATTGGCCCCACCCCTTTTGGCCTGCCGTAAAAAGGTATCTCCCTGTCGCTTCCAGTCACTGCGACATCGCCCATCAGGCCCACAATTCCCTGCATACCAGTACCCATGCCGCCCACGGATGGCGGCGCGTTCAACCACCGCTGCATAAATACAAATCAAGCGAGGTAAGAGCATGTCTGGCAATCGTGGAGTGGTGTATCTCGGCGCTGGCAAGGTCGAAGTACAGAAGATCGACTACCCGAAAATGCAGGACCCGCGCGGCAAGAAGATCGAACACGGCGTCATCCTCAAGGTGGTCTCCACCAACATCTGCGGCTCCGACCAGCACATGGTCCGCGGCCGCACCACGGCCCAGGTCGGCCTGGTGCTGGGCCACGAAATCACCGGTGAAATCGTCGAGATGGGGCGTGATGTCGAGCGCCTGAAAATCGGTGACCTGGTGTCGGTACCGTTCAACGTCGCCTGCGGCCGCTGCCGCTCGTGCAAAGAAATGCACACCGGTGTGTGCCTGACCGTAAACCCGGCCCGCGCCGGGGGTGCCTACGGTTATGTCGACATGGGCGACTGGACCGGCGGCCAGGCCGAATACGTGCTGGTGCCCTACGCCGACTTCAACCTGCTGAAACTGCCGGACCGCGACAAGGCCATGGAGAAGATCCGCGACCTGACCTGCCTGTCCGACATCCTGCCGACCGGCTACCACGGCGCCGTCACCGCTGGTGTTGGCCCAGGCAGCACCGTTTACGTCGCCGGTGCCGGCCCCGTCGGCCTGGCCGCTGCGGCTTCGGCGCGCCTGCTGGGCGCTGCCTGCGTCATCGTCGGCGACCTCAACCCAGCCCGTCTGGCCCATGCCAAGTCCCAGGGCTTCGAAGTGGTCGACCTGTCCAAGGACACCCCGCTGCACGAGCAGATCGTCGACATCCTCGGCGAGCCCGAAGTGGATTGCGCGGTGGATGCCGTGGGCTTCGAGGCCCGTGGCCACGGCCATGAAGGTGCCAAGCACGAGGCCCCGGCCACCGTGCTGAACTCGCTGATGCAAGTGACCCGCGTTGCCGGCAGCATCGGTATCCCGGGCCTGTACGTGACCGAAGACCCGGGCGCGGTCGATGCCGCTGCCAAGATCGGCGCGCTGAGCATCCGCTTTGGCCTGGGCTGGGCCAAGTCGCACAGCTTCCACACCGGCCAGACCCCGACCATGAAGTACAACCGCCAGTTGATGCAGGCGATCATGTGGGACCGCATCAATATCGCTGAAGTCGTTGGCGTGCAGGTCATCAGCCTGGATCAGGCGCCGGAAGGGTATGGCGAGTTCGATGCGGGTGTGCCGAAGAAGTTCGTGATCGATCCGCACAAGACCTTCAGTGCCGCGTGAAGTGACTGAAAGGAAGAAGCCCCTCTATTGAGGGGCTTCGTCTTTATCAGCGTCCAACACTTGTAGCACCGAACCTTTGTCGTCGGTTACCAGCAGTCCATTGCTCGCCGGGGCGTCCGACTGCTGTTCGGCCAGTGGCATGTCCGCATTGCGGAAGATGCTGCGATGCTGGTCACCCTGTTTCACGGTGATGAGCTTGTCACCTTGGTAGAAGAAGATTGAGTGGCTCATGGCTTCGGTTCCCTGCAGTGAGGTTGAGTCCGTTCATTCTGAACAGTTGCAGGGATTGTGAAACTGACAGAAATACCAGGTATCGGGTTAATCAGTGCAGCATGCCCAGCTCGGCGTCATCGAGCTGTGCCTTGGCCATTGCACTGAGGTAGTGGAGGCCCGCAGCAGTAGCTGGTCGCCTTCCATCAGGCCGGTGAGGGTCATTCGCGCCCATAGCCCATCAGCTCCGGAGCTTGTTCGCGGGCGCTCTGGCAAGGGATGCCTGGGGCGATGCAGAACAGCGGTTGGGTTTGGCCTTCGGCTTGGAAGAAGAAGGTCTTGCCTACGGTGGTTTTGGTGTTGTCAGTGGTCATTGTTCGATCTCCCTGAAAATGCTTTATCGCCAGGCCTGGCCTCATCGCCGGCAAGCCGGCTCCCACAAGGTCCTGCGCATGGCCTGAGGCCTGTGGCTTTCCCTGTGGGAGCCGGCTTGCCGGCGATGAGGACAGACCAGGCAACACATGGCGTTAACGCTAGTGCAGCGTCCGCAGCTCCGCCGGCATCTGCACCTGGATCAGCGCCGACTCGAGCAGCACCCGCAGCGCTTCGAGCTCATGCATCGTGGCCATCATCAGAATCGAAACCGGCGACTTGGGTTGCAACAGGATTGCCTGGTGCGCGACGGTCTGGGCGCACAGGGCATAGTCCGTGGCCTGGATGAGGGTGTCTTCGAGGGAATGGGAGTTGTGAGGTGGATCGGGGACGATTTTTAACATAATTGTTCTCCTGATTAATGGAGCTCGTCACCGTCTGCTGTCAAACAGATAGGTGGCAGCTGTACGTGGGTTGACAGACCGGTAGGAAGAACAAAACCCGGCGCACCGAAGTGCCCCACGCACAGCCGCCATAAAGGCAAAGCCATTGTTCTAACCTAGTCGGCCTGTCAAAGCCGGTCGCCGCTTTCGCAACGACCGCCCGAGACTAGTGCGCAACCCAGGTCACCGCAATGGCTTAAGGGGGGCGGCAGTATGTTTCAGAAACGTCCTACAAGAAATAGGATAAATCGTAGATTTTTTGCGGAAACGCCGTGCTAGCGCTGGTCTCAAATGCGATTGCCCGCTCTGCGAGGGTCTCTGATGCGTTGTTGTGGGGTGGCTTCTCTACGCTGATAATTGAAGTCAGAACTCCTGGAGAAGGAAGATTGTTTTTCCACAACGCTCACGCTGACCCCGACTTGGGAGCTGGCTGTTCTTTTGAAGTCGAATTTATCTATGGTGAATACTGAACCTTCGTATCCAAATGCTTTTCTGCCAGTCTGGTTGGCGACTTGTTCGATAAACGAAGGGCCATTGCGAGAGGTCGCGCTGGCTGAATGGCAGGCGATTACATGAATGTCGTGTTCGTAGGGTTTGAAGCCTGCCTTGGACACGCCCCTGACGAACTCATCAGCAGTCAAGTTTTTGAACTCGGAAGCGATCGCGCCGGCCTTGCCATGTGTAACAACGGTGATCGCCTGTCTGTTCTTGCGTTCTGGATGTTTCGCCATGTACACGTAGGTGCCTTTGACTACCCGCGCGTTACCAGAAAAATTCTGGTATTTGCCAAAGAATCTAAAGTGCCCATCGGGATCGGTGTAATTGATGGGGTCACCTGCGACATACGCATAGCTGTTCAGGCCGCCCGCATCGAAGGGGCTCAAGCTGTCCGGGCCAAGAAACCTCATGGTGGTTGGGTTGTAAGCACGGTAACCATTGCCCAGTAGATACCACCCTGTCGCTGGCTGCCTCAATTCACCGTTGTAACCCAGTAAACCCAAGCCACTTTCTTCTGCCGCAGCGTGCCCATAGGCGGTGTAGCGATGAAGCGTGCCTGCTTCGCGGTTTTGCACGTGGAGTATTGACCCCTTGTCGTCCGTTGACACTAACGCGGCCTGTTGTGCCGCGCCGGAGTCCTGTTCGGCCATCGCGATATCCGGGAGACGGAACAGTGTTCGCGTATGCTCGCCGTACTTCACCGATACTGGCTTATCTGCCTGGTAGAAATACACAAGGCTGTTTGCGTTGTCTTTAGTCACGTGCTTGACCCTCGTCGAAGTGGTCGGCCGTCTTTGGGGCGTCCACAAGGTGTGAGTGTGTAAGTGTTCCAGCACGCCGCACAACTGACAAAATTGCCAGGCGCAAAGCGTTGCGATGCCCGGGCCGGAACAAACTCTCGAACCCTGAGTCGAATGCCTCGTTTCCCCGGCCATCCCGGCCCACGAGGTTCCTCCCGATGAAAGCATTCACCCTGGCAACCCTGATGACCCTGGCTGCAAGCCCGGTGTTCGCCTTCAACCTCAGCGACGCCGCCAACGCCGTGTCGGCCATGCAGAACCAGAAGCAACAGGGCCAGGTGCAGGCGCCCGAGGCGCAGGCCAACCTGCTCAATACCCTGGGCAGCGAATTGAAGATCACCCCCGAGCAGGCGGTGGGCGGGGCGGGGGCCATGCTGGGGCTGGCGCGCAATAACCTGAGCAGCGCCGACTACGGGCAGCTGACCAAGGCCGTGCCGGGGCTGGACCTGTTGTCGGGCGCCAATGCGCTGGGTGGCCTGAATGGCTTGGGTGATTTGCTGGGCAAGAACAGCGAAAACCCGTCGGCGCTCAGCAGCGCCCTGGGCAATGAGGTCGAGAACCGCAACGACTTGGACAATGCATTCAAGGCGCTGGGGATGGACAGCGGCATGATCGGCCAGTTTGCGCCCCTGATCCTGCAGTACCTTGGCCAGCGGGGCATCGCCGGGTCGTTGCTGCAGAACCTGGGGAGCCTCTGGACCACGCCGGCGCCAGTAAATACGCCATCGGTTTGATTGGGCTGGACATGGAATTGGTCAGGAGTGGAACCACCTGACCATCGCCACGTTCAATCGATTTTGCTGCGTTGGCACTTCACTACGGATTCTATCGAGATCCGCACGGTAATCCGCACGCATTTGCGAGTCATGCACGTGTTTCAGATACTCTGGAGCACGTGCAAGGTGCAGCTTCGACTCCATCAGTTCATTGGCCAAAGTTACGACCTCACTCAATGGCACACCTGGATTTCTCCGGTATTCAAACGGCATTCGACCACCGTTTGCCAGTGGGTTTCTATTGGCGCGCGGCTGCTGAATTTGCTGTGGTGGGGTTAACGGGTCGCTGCGTCCGGTCTGCAAGCGCTGCCTGTTGAGGGAGCGATTGAGATGCTGGGCCGTTTGGGGGGGAGGCACATCGTGGGGGGAGGCCCATCGGGTGTCAGTACGACAGCGTGGCGGCGTATTCGATTGAAAACGGCATGCCCGCCTGGATCTACGTTGTTAACAGGGTCTCCTACGCAATAGGCATAGGTGTTCAGCCCCCCCCTTGCCGAACGGGCTCCAACTGTCAGGCGCAAGGAATCTCATAAGGGTTGGGCTGAATGCACGATAGCCGTTTCCCAGCAGATAGTTGCCGGTCAGTGGGTCAGCAGTTTCGCCGTTGAAAGCGAGTTTCACTCCCTGCTGGTCGATTGGCTTCAGCCCATAGGGTGCGTAACCGTTCGAATTCATCGTATGCCCTTCTCAGAATCAATGAGTGAAACAACGTCACGGTCTAACTTCGGCTTGAGCGCGTGCAGGAGGGCCCTTGGCATCCGAGACAATAGGTGAGCGCGTTTGCGGTGACTGTAAGGCACCAAGCGCTACGCACGACGTATTGTGTTTGCCTGTAAATAGGTGTTGTACAGTTTTTCCATAGTTAGATAACGGGAGGTTATCTTTCTGATGGTTTCACCATTTTCGGGTGAAACGGTTATTGGTTGACGGCTCATGTAATTGACGTAGTTGCCGACGCGCTTGTTTTGCGTCTTGCTCCTATTGTAAACGCTATAAAGTAACTCATAATCGGTAGGCGTCTCGTAGAAAGGACGCGGGGGCTCAAAAGTGTCGGCGTTGATGGTGGGTCTCGTTATGAGTCTTTTAATGCGCCCATCGCGGCCTTGTGACAATTGCACCCGCTCAATGGGCTTTCTTGGCGTAAGGGCACTGGCGGCAGAGGGGGGCGGGGTGTTGTTGGATGACGCACGTGTTGCTGACTGTATTCGCCTTCGATTAATCAGCTGCTTCACTGTGAAGTGCCCTGTTGGGTCTGAATAGTTGATGGGATCACCCTGGCAGTAACCGTAGGCATTCAGCCCACCCTCATCAAATGGACTGAGGCCGTCGGGTGCCAGGAAGCGCATCAATGGCGGGTAATAGCCACGATATCCCTGGCCCAGCAGATAAGCTCCGGTCAGCGGTTCACGGCATTCACCGTTAAAGCCCAGGCGAGCTGCCGCGGGTTCTGAGCGTGGGTCATGCCCATAGGCCGTGTAGGCATATGCCATTCGAGCTTGCCCGCTTTGCATCAGCAACAGAGAGTGCTGCGCATCTGTCATCAACAAGCGGGTGTCAGCTCCCGAGTTGATGCCGTGCCGTTCAGCCAATGGCTGGTCCGCACCCCGCAGCAGGGTCAGACTTTGCTCACCCTCGATTTCAAGCGTGAGCTGTTCAAGGTGGTAGAAATAAAGACGCTGATTCACCATGGCGGGCTCGCGTGGGGGACTGAGTTCCGTTCAGTCTCCCCGTCAAGCGCGACCGCCACAACTGGCAAAAATACCAGGCAGGCGTGATGAGTTTTCAGCCAGCTTCCGAGAAATCCACCACGCACATCTGGCGGCGGAAGCCGGCGGTCAGCACGGCCAGGTACGCCAGCCCCAGGGCGAACCAGCACAGGCCGATCACCATGGTCAGCGCCGACAGGCTGGTCCACAGCCACAGCGTCAGGCTCAACCCCACCAGCGGCACCGCGCCGTAGCACAGCAGGCCTTTGAGGTTGCGCTGGGCGCGGTCGTCCATCAGGTGCGTCTTCACCACCGCCAGGTTCACTGCCGAGAACGCCACCAACGCGCCAAAACTGATCAGCGAGGCGAGAGTGGACAGGTCGATCACCAGCGCCAGCAGCGAGAACGCCGACACCAGCAGGATGGCGAACACCGGCGTGCCCAGGCGCGGCGACAGGTGGCCGAAGGTGCGCTGCGGCAGCACCCGGTCGCGGCCCATGGTGTAGAGGATGCGCGACACCGCAGCCTGGGAGGCCAGCGCGGAACCCAGGCTGCCGGCCACGTAGGCGGCGGTGAAGAAGTTGGCCAGGAACTGCCCGCCGGCCTTGAGCATCACTTCGTTGGCGGCGGCATCGGCGTTGGCGAAGGTGCTGCCGGGCAGCACCAGCTGGCTCGCGTAGGCCAGCACGGTGAACAGCAGGCCGGCGAACAGGGTGGTGAGGATGATCGCGCGCGGCACGTCGCGGCGGGCGTCGCGGCTTTCTTCGGCCAGGGTGGAGACCGCGTCGAAACCGAGGAACGACAGGCACAGCACCGCCGCGCCAGCCATCAGCGGGCCGAAACCGGGGGCGCTGCCATCACCGCGCAGCGGCGCCAGCAGGTCCATCGGCTGGCCGTTGCCCAGGGTCTGCCAGGACAGCGCCACGAACACGCCGATGAACACGATCTGCGCGCCGACGATCAGGTTGCTGGTCTTGGCCACCGAGTTGATGCCGACCACGTTGAGCACGGTCACCAGGGCAATGGAGGCGAGCACGAAGGCCCAGGCGGGCACTGCCGGGAAGGCGATGTTGAGGAACAGGCCGATCAGCAGGTAGTTGATCATCGGCAGGAACAGGTAGTCGAGCAGCAGCGACCAGCCGGCCAGAAAGCCGACGTTCTGGCCGAAGGCCATGTTGGTGTAGGAATACGCCGAGCCCGCGACCGGGAAGCGCTTGACCATGAAGCTGTAAGACGCGGCGGTGAACAGCATGGCCACGAGGGTGACCAGGTAGGCGCCGGCGGTGCGGCCACCGGTGAGCTCGGTGACGATGCCGTAGGTGGTGAAGATGGTCAGCGGGACCATGTAGACCAGGCCGAAGAACACCAGGGCCGGGAGGCCGAGGACGCGGCGAAGCTGGGGCGGGGCGGAGCTAGGTTGGTTGGCCATTGATCGATCCAGGCTTTTTTGTAGTTGTGCTTTGATCGATTTTTATCCACTTAGGTGGGGTGTGACAAAGAAGTATTCCTAATGGTGATTATTAGCCAGGGTTTTAATTGGGGTGAGTGGGTGTGCATTTAGGCCTCATCGCCGGCAAGCCGGCTCCCACAGGTGTATCTGTGGGAGCCGGCTTGCCGGCGATGAGGCCCGATCAGGTCAACGCATCTGCGAGCGCAACTGCTCGATCCGCTGGTCTTTCTCTGCCCACAGCTGGTTCACCCAGGCCTGCACGGTCTGGCGGAAGGCCGGATCATTCTCGTAATCCCCCGCCCACAACGCCGGGTCCAGCTCACGCACACGAATGTCGATAATCACCCGACTGATGCTGCCATTGAGCAGCGCCCAGAACCCCGGTGCCTGGTTGCCGGGGTAGACGATGGTCACGTCCAACAGCGCATCCAGCTGTTCGCCCAATGCGGCCAGGACGAAGGCCACTCCCCCCGCTTTGGGCTTGAGCAGGTAGCGATACGGCGATTGCTGCTCCAGGCGCTTGGCCTCTGTGAAGCGGGTGCCTTCAAGGTAGTTGACCACGGTCACCGGCTGGCGCTTGAACAGCTCGCAGGCGGCTTTGGTGATTTCCAGGTCCTTGCCCTTGAGCTCGGGGTGCTTGTCCAGAAACGCCTTGCTGTAGCGCTTCATGAACGGGTAATCCAGCCCCCACCAGGCCAGGCCCAGCAGCGGCACCCAGATCAGCTCCTTCTTGAGGAAGAACTTGAAGAACGGCGTGCGGCGGTTGAGGCTCTCGATCAGCGCCGGGATGTCGACCCAGGTCTGGTGGTTGCTCACGGCCAGGTAGGAGGTGTCCTTGCGCAGGTTCTCGACGCCGCGGATATCCCATTGGGTCGGGATGCACAAGGCGAAGATGGCCTTGTCGATTTCCGACCAGGTTTCGGCCACCCACATCACCGCCCACGAGGCATAGTCACGGCCACGGCCTGGCAGCACCAGTTTGAGCAGGGCGAAGACCAGCAGCGGGCAGATCAACACCACGGTGTTGAGCAGCAGCAAGGTGGTCGTGAGAATGCCGATCAGCAGGCGACGCATAAAGAGACTCTTGTTGTGGGACGTTAACGGTCGGCAATGATAAGCAGCGCCGTGGCCTACGCCAAATGTCCAATGCCCAGCGGCGGGGACAAATGTTTCACATTATGTTGTTTAACCTTGCTGCAGCGAACCTATCCTGCCAGTGCAGTCTAAGCACTGACCCTTTTCAAGGAAGCCTGCCTGTGAAATCCCTGCTTGCGCTGTTATCGCTTCTGGCGTTGCCGGTCATGGCCGCCGAGCCGACCCTCTATGGCCGTTACGAAAACATTGCCTTGCCAGAGCTTGGCGAAACGCTGAAGGCCAAGATGGACACCGGTGCCTATACCGCATCGCTGTCGGCCAAGGACATCGAGATGTTCACCCGTGATGGCGAGGAGTGGGTGCGTTTTCGCCTGGCGACCAAGGACGCCAACGGCAAGGTTTACGAGCACAAGGTCTCGCGCATCAGCAAGATCAAGGGCCGCGCCGAGGAAGAGGATGAAGGCGATGCGCCGGAGGTCTCCAAGCGGCCGGTGGTCGACCTGGAGCTGTGCCTGGGTGACGTGAAGCGCACCGTCGAGGTGAACCTGGTGGACCGCAGCCATTTCAACTACCCGCTGCTGGTGGGGGCCAAGGCGCTGCGTGAGTTCAAGGCGGCGGTCAACCCGGCCAAGCGCTTTACCGCAGACAAACCTGACTGCTGATTGCCTCAGGCTTCGCTGGCCCTGTCGCCGGCAAGCCGGCTCCCACAGATACCTGTAGGAGCCGGCTTGCCGGCGATAGGGCCAGTGCGCTAAAAGTCCAGCTCTGCCCTCAGCAAGGCCGGACGCCATGCCCCATATCCTCATCGTCGAAGACGAAGCCGCCATCGCCGATACCTTGGTCTATGCCCTGCAGGCCGACGGCCACAGCACCGAATGGGTGACCCTGGGCAGCGCCGCGCTCGAGCAGCAGCGCCTGCGCCCTGCCGACCTGATCATCCTCGACATCGGCCTGCCCGACATCAGCGGTTTCGAAACCTGCCGCCAGCTGCGGCGTTTCAGCGAGGTGCCGGTGATGTTCCTGAGCGCCCGCGATGGCGAGATCGATCGGGTGGTGGGCCTGGAAATCGGTGCCGACGACTACGTGGTCAAACCCTTCAGCCCCCGGGAAGTGGCCGCCCGCGTGCGGGCGATCCTCAAGCGCATGGCGCCGCGGGCGGAGCCGGCCACGGAGGCGGCGCTGTTTCAGCTCGACACCCTGCGCATGCTGATCCACTACCGCGGCCAGCCGCTGACCCTGACCCGCCACGAGTTCCGCCTGCTGCAATGCCTGCTCGAGCAGCCCCAGCGGGTGTTCAGCCGCGAGCAGTTGCTCGATGCCCTGGGCGTGGCCTGCGACGTGGGCTACGAGCGCACCATCGACAGCCACATCAAGAGCCTGCGCGCCAAGCTGCGCCAGGTGGCCAGCGCGGGCGAGCCGATCTGCACCCATCGCGGCCTGGGTTACAGCTACAACCCGGACCACGCCTGATGCGCCTGGGCATCCGCATTTTCCTGGTGTACTTCCTGTTCGTCGGGCTGGCCGGCTATTTCTTGCTCAACACCGTTCGCGAGCAGATACGCCCGGTGGTGCGCCAGTCCTCCGAAGAAACCCTGGTGGATACCGCCAACCTGCTGGCGGAAATCCTCCACGACGACGTCAAGGCCGGCACCCTGGCCCAGGGGCGCCTGCCCGAGGTGCTCAAGGCCTACGGCCTGCGCAGCCCCGGCGCGCAGATCTGGGGCCTGGAGAAGACCCAGGTCAGCCACCGCATCTATGTCACCGACGCCAACGGCATCGTCCTGCTCGACTCCAGCGGCGCGGCCGTGGGCAAGGACTATTCGCAGTGGAACGACGTCTACCTGACCTTGCGCGGCCAATACGGCGCCCGCTCCACGCGCGGCGTTGCCGACGACGAAAGCTCCTCGGTGATGCATGTGGCAGCGCCGATCCTCGACGATGGGCAGATCATCGGCGTGGTCACCGTGGCCAAGCCCAACAGCTCGTTGCAGCCCTATATCGACCGTTCCGAACAACGTTTGCTGACCCTTGGCCTGGGTTTGATCGGCCTGGGCCTGTTGATCGGTGGAGTGTTGTCCTGGTGGCTGGCCCGCTCGCTGCGCAAGCTGGCGCGCTATGCCCAGGCCGTCAGCGAGGGCGAGCGCGCGGCGCTGCCGCATTACAAGGGGGGCGAGCTGGCCCACCTGGCCGAGGCGGTGGAGCGCATGCGCACGCAGCTTGAGGGCAAGGCCTACGTCGAGCGCTACGTGCACACCCTGACCCACGAGCTGAAAAGCCCGCTGGCGGCCATTCGCGGGGCATCCGAGCTGCTCCAGGGCGACATGCCGCAAGCGCAGCGGGCGCGCTTTGCCGGCAATATCGAGCGCGAAAGCGAGCGCTTGCAGCAGATGATCGAGCGCTTGCTCGACCTGGCCCGGGTCGAGCAGATGCAGGCGCTGGAAGATCAGCAGCAGGTGGCCCTGGCGGCGCTGGTGGATGAGTTGCTGCTGGCCCATGCGCCGCGCATCGAGGCGGCGCAGTTGCAAGTACGCCAGCGCGTGCCTGCGGGGCTGCGCCTGCTGTGCGACCCCTTCCTGATGCGCCAGGCGCTGGCCAATCTGCTGGACAATGCGCTGGACTTCACGCCACCTGAAGGGGCGTTGCTGTTCGAGCTGGAGCGTGATGGCGAGCGGCTGGCGTTGAGCCTGTTCAACCAGGGCCAGGCCATCCCCGACTATGCGCTGGCGCGGGTGGCCGAGCGCTTCTATTCCCTGCCAAGGCCGGGTAGCGGGCGCAAGAGCACCGGCCTTGGGCTGAACTTCGTGGCCGAGGTGATGCAGCTGCATGGCGGATCGCTGGCGGTGGCTAACGTCGATGGCGGTGTGCGGGTGCGGCTGTGGTTGCCTGCCCGGCGCATCAGCTGAAAACACACAATCTCCACACAGCCTTCGCAAAGCCTCCATGCACGGCGCAGACACTGCGCCCACTGCCACAGGAGGCCTTATGAACAAATCCTTGAGTTACAAACTGGGCACCATCGCCTTGCTGATGGTCCTGCTGTTGATCCCGCTGCTGATGATCAACGGCCTTATCACCGACCGCCAGGCCCTGCGCGACGGGGTGCTGCATGACATCGCCCGCAGCGCCAGCTACGACCAGCAGGTCAGTGGCCCGTTGCTGGTGGTGCCCTACCGCAAGTACCAGCGCCGCTGGATCGAAAAGGACGGCCAGAGCGTGCAGGAAACCAGCACCCTGGCCGGGCACCTGTACTTTCTGCCGGAAACCTTCGATGCCGACCTCGACGTAGACACCGAACTGCGCTCGCGCGGCATCTACCAGGCGCGCCTGTTCCACGCCAAGGGGCGCCTCTCGGGCCGCTTCGAATTGCCGGCGCGTTGGGGCATCGACAAGGACTTCGACGACTACCGCTTCGACAAGCCCTTCCTGGTGGTCGGCATCAGCGATATCCGCGGCATCGAGAACGCGCTGGAGCTCAAGCTCGATGAGCAGCGCTACCCCTTCGCGGCCGGCACGGGCCTTGAGTGGATGCGCAGCGGCGTGCACGTTGCCCTGCCACAGCGCGATGACCAGCAGGCCTGGGCATTCGATTACAGCTTCGAGCTGGCGCTGCAAGGCACCGGACAATTGCACCTGCTGCCGGTGGGCCGCAGCAGCAGCGTCGACATGCGCGCCAACTGGCCGCACCCAAGCTTCGTCGGCAGCTACCTGCCGCGCCACCGCGAAATCGACACCAAGGGGTTCACCGCGCACTGGCAAACCTCGTTCTTCGCCACCAACCTCGAAGATGCCGTGCGCCAGTGCGCCACTGCCGGGCAGTGCGCGGACTATGCCGAGCGCACCTTCGGCGTCAGCTTCGTCGACCCGGTGGACCAGTACCTCAAGAGCGAGCGGGCGATCAAGTACGCCTTGTTGTTCATCGCCCTGACCTTTGCCGGCTTCTTCCTGTTCGAGGTGCTCAAGCACCTGAGCGTGCACCCGGTGCAGTACATCCTAGTCGGCGTGGCGCTGGCGTTCTTCTACCTGTTGCTGCTGTCGTTCTCCGAGCACATTGGTTTTGGCCCTGCGTATGGCCTGTCGGCGTCGGCCTGTGTGCTGTTGATCGGCTTTTACCTGAGCCATGTGCTACGCAGCCGCGGGCGCGGGCTGGGCTTCGCGGCCGGGCTGGCGGCGCTGTACGCGATGCTCTATGGGCTGCTCAGCGCCGAGGACTATGCGCTGTTGATGGGGGCGTTGCTGTGCTTTGGCTTGCTCGGCGTGTTCATGGTGCTGACCCGTCGCCTGGACTGGGCGCGGGTGGGGAGGGCGGCATGAGGGAGGACAGAGAGGTGGGGCGCTGGTTGGCGCAGAGAATCGGGGAGTTGTTTGCTGCGGTACCGCGTTGAGGGGTGGGCTGCTGTGCAGCCCAATCGCCGGCAAGCCGGCTCCCACAGGTACACCACAGTTCTCCAAAGCTGTGGTCCACCTGTGGGAGCCGGCTTGCCGGCGATTGCGGTCTGTCAGGCTGTCGGCGCAGTGGCGAGCATCGACGGCCGCTCGCTCACCTCGGCATACCACGCCGCCAACCCCGGCTGACGCTCGCGCCAACCGAAATCAGGCTGGCGCAAATCCAGATACCCCAGCGCACAGGCCACGCCAATCGCCGCCAGGTCGAAACCCGACATCAGCTCCGGCAGGTGCTCCTGCTCCAGGTTGGCCAGGCTGCGGCGGATCTTCTCGCCCTGCGCCTCCAGCCAGCCCTCCCAGCGCTTGGCCTCCGGGCGCAAGAAGCTTTCATAGCGCGACGACACCGCCGCATCCATGATCGCATCGGCCTGGGACGCCAAGGTCATGCGCCGCCAGCGCGCCGAGCCCTCGCGGGGCAGCAGTGGGTTGCCCACATGCTGCAGGTCCAGGTACTCGCAGATGACCCGGCTGTCGTGCAGCACGGTGCCGTCTTCCAGGCGCAGGGCCGGGATCTTGCCGATCGGGTTGCCCTGGTTGAGCTGCGCATCGCCGCTCACCGGGCTGATGTTCACTGGCTGCAGGGCCACCCGGCCAAGCTGGCCGGTCTCGTGCAGCACCACCATGACCTTGCGCACGAATGGCGACAGCGGCGAGTGGAACAGGGTCATCGTGGCCATGGCTCAGTTGCCTTGCAGGCTGGGTGGCAGGCACACGCCGGTGCCGCCGATGCCGCAGTAGCCTTCCGGGTTCTTGGCCAGGTACTGCTGGTGGTAGGCCTCGGCGAAGTACACGGTCGGCGCCTGGTCGATCTCGGTGGTGATCTCGCCGTAGCCGGCCTTGGTCAGCTCGGCCTGGAAGGTGTCGCGGCTGGCCTTGGCTTCGGCGAGCTGCTCTGGCGAGGTGCAGTAGATGGCCGAACGGTACTGGGTGCCGATGTCGTTGCCCTGGCGCATGCCTTGGGTCGGGTTGTGCAGCTCCCAGAACATCGCCAGCAGCTCGCGGTAGCTGACGCGGTCCTTGTCGAACACCACCAGCACCACTTCGGTGTGGCCGGTCAAGCCGGAGCAGACTTCTTCGTAGGTGGGGTTAGGGGTGAAGCCGCCGGCATAGCCGACCACGGTGCTGACCACGCCTTCACGCTGCCAGAAGCGGCGCTCGGCGCCCCAGAAGCAGCCCAGGCCGAAGATGGCGAAGTCGACGCTGCCTTCGAAGAACGGGCCGAGCAGGGGGGTGCCTTCGAACACGTAGTGGAACTCGGGCAGGCTCATCGGGGTTTCGCGGCCGGGCAGGGCTTGCTCGGCGGTTGGCATGACGTTTTTGTTCACCAGGATTTCCGAACGCAGGACCATGGCCGTTCCTCTGTTTGTCAGTTGGATAGGGGGTGGGGCCATCGCCGGCAAGCCGGCTCCCACAGGTACACCACAGGGCTTGAGGAATGTGGGGTACCTGTGGGAGCCGGCTTGCCGGCGATGAGGCCCGAATGGACTCTATAGTGCCCGAGCTTTACGCAGCTGTCAGTCCATTGGACCGCGCGGATAGCGCTTGAGTTTTTCCGCCAGCTCACGCCCCGGAATCGGCCGGTCGAACAGGTACCCCTGGCCCACATCGCAGCGGTGCCGGCGCAAGAACGCCAGCTGCTCCGGCGTCTCGATCCCCTCGGCCACCACCTTGAGCTTGAGGTTGTGGGCCATGGCCACCACCGCCGAGGTGATCTCCATGTCGTCCTGGTTGTCGGGGATCTCGTTGATGAAGCTGCGGTCGATCTTGATGATGTCGATCGGAAACTTCTTCAGGTAGCTCAGCGACGAGTAACCGGTGCCGAAGTCGTCCATGGCCAGGGTCAGGCCCAGGGCCTTGAGCTCGTCGAGCTGGCGGTGGGTGTCTTCGGTGGCCTCCAGCAGCAGGCCTTCGGTCAGCTCCAGCTCCAGCAGGTGCGGGGGCAGGGCTTCTTCCTTGAGGATCGAGCCGATCGAGGCCACCAGGTCGGGGTCGGAGAACTGCTTGGGCGAGAGGTTGATGGCCACGTGCAGGTTGCCCATGCCGGCCTCGCGCAGCTGCTGGCTCATGCGGCATGCCTGGCGCACCACCCACTTGCCGATGGGGATGATCAGGCCGGTTTCTTCGGCCACGCTGATGAACTGGTCGGGGCGGATCATGCCGCGCTCGGGGTGGTTCCAGCGCAGCAGCGCCTCCAGGCCCAGCAGGCGGCCGCTGCGCAGGCACAGCTTGGGCTGGTAGAACACCTCCAGCTCGTTCTGGGTCAGGGCGCGGCGCAGGTTGTTCTCGACGAACAGCTTGTAGCTGGCCTCGGCATTGAGCACCTCGGTGAACACCTGCACCTGGTGCTTGCCGTTGGCCTTGGCCTTGTGCAGGGCCAGGCCTGCGTTCTTCATCAGGCTGGTCGGGTCGCTGCCGTGCAGCGGCGCGCAGGCCAGGCCCACCGAGGCGGTCACGTTGATCAGCTGGTTGTCGACGAACATCGGCTTGTCGAGCGTGCGCAGCAGTTGCAGGGCAACGCCCTGGCCGTCTTCCAGGCTGGTTTCGTCGAGCAGCACGGCGAATTCGTTGCTGGCAAAGCGCGCCAGCACGCCGCCGGCGCTGAGGCTGTTGCGCAGGCGCCGGGCCAGGCTGATCAGCAGCTTGTCGCCGGTCTGGTGGCCGAGGCTGTCGTTGATCCGCTTGAAGTTGTCGATGTCCACCAGCAGCAGGCAGGTGGGGCTTTCGCCTTCGCGGGCGAAGCGTTCGTCGAGGCTGCGGATGAAGGCCGGGCGGTTGCCCAGGTTGGTCAGGTTGTCGGTGTAGGCCAGGCGCTCGATGCGCTGCTGGGCCAGCTTGGTCTGGGTGACGTCTTCGTAGATGCCGATGTAGTGGGTCAGCTCGCGGTTGTCGCCATACACCTTGGAGATCGACAGCTGGCCCCAGTAGGGCTCCAGGTTCTTGCGCCGGCTCTTGAATTCGCCTTGCCAGCTGTTGCCCATGGCCAGGCTCGACGGCGAGTCGAACAGCAGTTCGCTGAGGTTTTCCAGCGCTGGCAGCTCGGCCAGGTGGTGGCCCTGGACTTCCTCGGTGCTGTACTGGGTGATCGCCGTGAAGCTTGGGTTGACGTACTCCACCACGCCGTCGCGGTTGACCAGCAAAAAGGCGCTGGCGCTTTGTTCCACGGCGCGCTGGAACAGGTGCAGGGCGCTGGCGGCGGTGCGCCGGTTGTGGTTGGTGATGACCTGGGCGAACTGGTCGGCCAGCTCGCCGGCAAAGGCGATTTCATCCGACTGCCAGGCCCGCGGCTGGCCGGTCTGCTCCAGGCACAGCACGCCGACCACCTGGCCATCGACGCGGATGCTGGCGTCGAGCATGGCGTTGTTGTCGGCCAGCAGGCTTGCGGCCAGCTCACGGGTGCGCGGGTCGTGGTTGGCGTTGTGCGCATCGATGGCGCGGCTGGCGTGCAGGGCGTCCAGGTAGTCGGGGAAGCGGCTGGCGTCGATGGCCTCGGGCAGGCGATGCACCTGCTCGTTGCGCAGCCAGGCGCTGATCGGCTCCAGGCGCTGGTCTTCCAGGTGCCAGATGCTGGCGCTGTCGACCTTGTAGATTTCGCAGGCGCTGCGGGTGATCAGCTGCGCGGCTTCGAGCAGCGAGTTCTCGGCGCTGTAGCGCTGGCGGGCCAGGCGCAGGATCAGGTCCTGCTGGCCGCGCACGCGCTCCAGGTGTTCGAGCTGCTCCTGCTGGGCGCGCTGGTTCAGTTGCAGGGCCAGTTCCAGGCGGTTGTTGCGTGATTCCAGGGCCGTGGCATCGAGCTCGTCGTCTTCGTCATCCAGCACCGTGAGGAAGCCGCGCAGCAGCTGGCGGTTGTGCTGCTTGAAGGCTTCGCCGGTTTCCAGCACGCGCAGGGTGCGCGCCTGGGCGTGCAGGCTGTAGCGCACGCGGTAGTAGCTGCGCTGGTTGAGCTGCAGCTGGATGTCGTCGTGCAGGCGGTAGCGCGCCTCGGGTTCCATGAGGCTGGCATACGGCGCATCGATCAGCGCGCACAGGTCGGAGGCCGGCAGGCCGAACTGCTGCTCGCAGGCCGGGTCGAGGTAGAGCATGGCCCAGGTGGCTTCGTTGAGCCTTTCGAAACGCAGCATGCCGAGCCGCGAGGGCACGGGAAGCTGCGTGACGACCTCGGCCGCCACACGGCTGGCGGCATCGGGTTGGCTTTTCATCGAAGACTCGCTTGAAGAGGGAGACGCGGCCTGGGCGGCGGCGCATCTGGCAAGGTTGCATCATGTCCCCAAGGCTGGCAAGCGGCCATGTGGGGTGTCATGTATATGTTTTCGGCGGCAGGGCGGGAATCCTTAGGGCTGCTGAAAAACGGGGGGCCTTTGCGGCCCCATCGCCGGCAAGCCGGCTCCCACAGGTACAGCGTTGATCTCAGGGTTCGTGGGGGCCTTGCAGGCAAAAAAAAGCCCCGCCAGATGACGGGGTTGAGGTACGAGCGTGGCAGCTCGAAAAGGGGACCTGCCTCCGCGAAGGGAGGCAGGCTGGCTGCGTGTTACAGCAGCATGGTGCGGATATCGCCCAGCACGTCGCCCAGGCGCTTGGTGAAGCGCGCGGCGGCGGCGCCGTTGATCACGCGGTGATCGTAGGACAGCGACAGCGGCAGCATCAGCTTCGGCTGGAAGGCCTTGCCATCCCAGACCGGCTGCATGGTTGCCTTGGACACACCGAGGATCGCCACCTCAGGCGCGTTGACGATCGGCGTGAAGCCGGTGCCGCCAATGTGGCCGAGGCTGGAGATGGTGAAGCAGGCGCCCTGCATGTCGTCGGCCGACAGCTTCTTGGTGCGGGCCTTCTCGGCGAGCGCGGCAGCTTCGGCAGCCAGTTGCAGCAGGCTCTTCTGGTCGACGTTCTTGATCACAGGGACCAGCAGGCCGTCCGGGGTGTCCACGGCGAAGCCGATGTGCACGTACTTCTTGCGGATGATGGCCTTGCCGCTTGGCGCCAGCGAGCTGTTGAAGTC
>NZ_DJTF01000034.1:36540-47674 GCF_002438125.1 Pseudomonas sp. UBA6315 | reverse complement strand
CTGTCGCTGGCCGCCCATGAACGGGTAAAATTGACCGGACCCGCACCGCTCGCCCTCGAGCGCCAGGACCTCGCCACCGCTTCCGCCCTTTAAGAGTCCCCTCGCGATGACGCCAATCGACGCCAAGCGCCCGCTGCAGCTCAATGACCAGGGCCAGCTGCGCCACTTCCTCTCGCTCGACGGTTTGCCCCGCGAACTGCTCACCGAGATCCTCGACACCGCCGACTCGTTCCTCGAAGTCGGCGCCCGGGCCGTGAAGAAAGTCCCGTTGCTGCGCGGCAAGACCGTGTGCAACGTGTTCTTCGAGAACTCCACCCGTACCCGCACCACCTTCGAACTGGCCGCCCAGCGCCTGTCGGCCGACGTGATCAGCCTGAACGTGTCGACCTCCTCGACCAGCAAGGGCGAGACCCTGTTCGACACCCTGCGCAACCTCGAAGCCATGGCCGCCGACATGTTCGTCGTGCGCCACTCCGACTCGGGCGCCGCGCACTTCATCGCCGAGCACGTGTGCCCGGACGTCGCGGTGATCAACGGCGGTGACGGCCGCCATGCGCACCCGACCCAGGGCATGCTCGACATGCTCACCATCCGCCGCCACAAAGGCAGCTTCGAGAACCTCTCGGTGGCGATCGTCGGCGACATCCTGCACTCGCGCGTGGCCCGCTCCGACATGCTCGCGCTCAAGGCCCTGGGCTGCCCGGACATCCGCGTGATCGGCCCCAAGACCCTGATCCCGATCGGCATCGAGCAATACGGCGTGAAGGTCTACACCGACCTTGCCGAAGGCCTGAAGGACGTCGACGTGGTGATCATGCTGCGCCTGCAGCGTGAACGCATGGCCGGCGGCCTGCTGCCCAGCGAAGGCGAGTTCTACCGCCTGTTCGGCCTGACCACCGCACGCCTGGCCGGGGCCAAGCCCGATGCCATCGTCATGCACCCGGGGCCGATCAACCGCGGCGTGGAAATCGAGTCGGCGGTGGCCGACGGCAAACACTCGGTGATCCTCAACCAGGTCACCTACGGCATCGCCGTGCGCATGGCGGTGCTGTCCATGGCCATGAGCGGGCAGAACGCGCAACGTCAATTCGACCAGGAGAACGCCCAGTGACCCTCAGCATTCTTGGCGCCCGGGTCATCGACCCCAAGACCGGCCTGGACCAGGTCACCGACCTGCACATCGACGGCGGGCGCATCGCCGCCATCGGCGCCGCCCCGGCAGGCTTCAGCGCCAGCCGCACGATCCAGGCCGATGGCCTGGTCGCCGCGCCGGGCCTGGTCGACCTTGGCGTCTCCCTGCGCGAGCCGGGCTACAGCCGCAAGGGCAACATCGCCAGCGAAACCCGCGCCGCCGTGGCCGGTGGCGTCACCAGCCTGTGCTGCCCGCCGCAGACCAAGCCGGTGCTGGACACCTCGGCAGTGGCCGAACTGATCCTCGACCGCGCCCGCGAAGCTGCCAACAGCAAGGTCTACCCGATCGGCGCCCTGACCAAGGGCCTGGAAGGCGAGCAACTGGCCGAGCTGGTGGCCCTGCGCGACACCGGTTGCGTGGCCTTCGGCAACGGCCTCAAGGAAATCCCCAACAACCGGACCCTGGCCCGCGCCCTGGAATACGCCGCCACCTTCGACCTGACCGTGGTGTTCCACTCCCAGGACCGCGACCTGGCCCAGGGTGGCCTGGCCCACGAAGGCGCCATGGCCAGCTTCCTCGGCCTGCCGGGCATCCCTGAGAGCGCCGAGACCGTGGCCCTGGCGCGCAACCTGCTGCTGGTCGAACAAAGCGGCGTGCGCGCCCACTTCAGCCAGATCACCAGCGCCCGCGGCGCGCAGCTGATCGCCCAGGCCCAGCAGCTCGGCCTGCCGGTAACCGCCGACGTGGCGCTGTACCAGCTGATCCTCACCGACGAATCGTTGCGTGAGTTCTCCAGCCTCTACCACGTGCAACCGCCGCTGCGCAGCGCTGCAGACCGCGACGGCCTGCGCGAGGCGGTGAAGTCGGGGGTGATCCAGGCGATTTCCAGCCACCACCAGCCCCACGAGCGCGATGCCAAGCTGGCCCCCTTCGGCGCCACCGAGCCTGGCATCAGCAGCGTCGAGTTGCTGCTGCCGCTGGCCATGACCCTGGTCGACGATGGCCTGCTCGACCTGCCTACCCTGCTGGCGCGCCTGACCAGCGGCCCGGCTGCGGCCCTGCGCCTGCCGGCCGGCGAGCTGAAAGTGGGTGGCGCGGCCGACCTGGTGCTGTTCGATGCCAAGGCCTCGACCGTGGCGGGCGAGCAGTGGTTCTCGCGCGGCGACAACTGCCCGTTCATCGGCCACTGCCTGCCGGGTGCGGTGCGTTATACCTTGGTCGATGGGCATGTCTGCCACGAGGGCTGAGTAAGCCTTGCGGCCTCATCGCCGGCAAGCCGGCTCCCACAGGGATTTGCAGCGCTGCAGCCACTGTGGGAGCCGGCTTGCCGGCGATGAGGCCAGCACTGCCAGGTAGCAACCATTCATCCCCCCCGGTTGAAATCTTTCCCCCCACCCCCATATGAGTCTGCAACAGGCATTTTCGCCCCGCTGCGTGGAGACTCTCCCCTTGACCACCATCGTTTCTGTCCGCCGTCACGGCAAAGTCGTCATGGGTGGCGACGGCCAGGTATCCCTCGGCAACACCGTCATGAAAGGCAACGCCAAGAAGGTCCGGCGCCTGTACAACGGCGAAGTGATCGCCGGTTTTGCCGGTGCCACCGCCGACGCCTTCACCCTGTTCGAGCGCTTCGAAGCGCAACTGCAGAAACACTCCGGCCACCTGGTGCGCGCCGCCGTCGAGCTGGCCAAGGAATGGCGTACCGACCGCTCCCTGAGCCGCCTGGAGGCCATGCTGGCGGTCGCCAACAAGGACGCATCCTTGATCATCACCGGCAACGGTGACGTGGTCGAACCCGAAGACGGCCTGATCGCCATGGGTTCCGGCGGCGCCTACGCCCAGGCCGCAGCCCGCGCCCTGCTGAACAAGACCGACCTGTCGGCGCGTGAAATCGCCGAGACTGCCCTGAACATCGCCGGCGACATCTGCGTGTTCACCAACCACAACCTGACCATCGAGGAGCAGGACCTGGCCGAGTGATCAGTTGTTTTGGCGTCCCGCTCGCTGCGGGACTTTTCCACACTGATTGCCCCGCTCGAGGACCATTTTCATCATGTCCATGACCCCCCGCGAGATCGTCCACGAACTCAACCGCCACATCATCGGCCAGGACGACGCCAAGCGCGCCGTCGCCATCGCCCTGCGCAACCGCTGGCGGCGCATGCAGCTGCCTGCCGAGCTGCGTGCCGAAGTGACGCCGAAGAACATCCTGATGATCGGCCCTACCGGCGTCGGCAAGACCGAAATCGCCCGCCGCCTGGCCAAGCTGGCCAACGCGCCGTTCCTCAAGGTCGAAGCGACCAAGTTCACCGAAGTGGGCTACGTCGGCCGCGATGTCGAATCGATCATCCGTGACCTGGCCGATGCCGCGCTGAAGATGCTGCGCGAGCAGGAAATCGTCCGCGTGCGCCACCGTGCCGAAGACGCCGCCGAAGACCGCATCCTCGACGCCCTGCTGCCGCAGGCGCGGGTGACCAGCTTCAGCGAGGAAGCCGCGCAGACCAGCAGCGATTCCAACACCCGCCAGCTGTTCCGCAAGCGCCTGCGCGAAGGCCAGCTGGACGACAAGGAAATCGAGATCGAAGTCGCCGACAGCGTGGGCGTCGAGATTGCCGCGCCGCCTGGCATGGAAGAGATGACCAACCAGCTGCAGAACCTGTTCGCCAACATGGGCAAGGGCAAGCGCAAGGCGCGCAAGCTCAAGGTCAAGGAAGCGCTGAAGATGGTTCGCGACGAAGAAGCGAGCCGCCTGGTCAATGAGGAAGAGCTCAAGGCCAAGGCCCTGGAAGCGGTGGAACAGCACGGCATCGTGTTCATCGACGAGATCGACAAGGTGGCCAAGCGTGGCAACGTTGGCGGCGCCGACGTGTCCCGCGAAGGCGTGCAGCGCGACCTGCTGCCGCTGATCGAAGGCTGCACCGTCAACACCAAGCTGGGCATGGTCAAGACCGACCACATCCTGTTCATCGCCTCCGGCGCGTTCCACCTGAGCAAGCCGAGCGACCTGGTGCCCGAGCTGCAGGGCCGCCTGCCGATCCGCGTGGAACTCAAGGCACTGACCCCGGAAGACTTCGAGCGCATCCTGCAGGAGCCGCACGCCTCGCTGACCGAGCAGTACCGCGAGCTGCTCAAGACCGAAGGGCTGAACATCGAGTTCCAGGCCGACGGCATCAAGCGCCTGGCCGAGATCGCCTACCAGGTCAACGAGAAGACCGAGAACATCGGCGCCCGCCGCCTGCACACGCTGCTGGAGCGCTTGCTCGAAGAGGTGTCGTTCAGTGCTGGCGACCTGGCCAGTGCCCATGACGAAACGCCGATCCAGATCGACGCGGCCTACGTGAACGGCCACCTGGGCGAGCTGGCGCAGAACGAAGACCTGTCGCGTTACATCCTGTAAGGCCGGCGTCGCCTTCTTCGCGGGGCAAGCCCGCTCCCACAGGTCCTGCACAATGCTCAAGTCTTGTGAAGGTCATGTGGGAGCGGGCTTGCCCCGCGAAGAGGCCCTTGAATCCGAACATCAGAA
Organism: Pseudomonas sp. UBA6315; assembly: GCF_002438125.1. Lineage (NCBI taxonomy): Bacteria > Pseudomonadati > Pseudomonadota > Gammaproteobacteria > Pseudomonadales > Pseudomonadaceae > Pseudomonas > Pseudomonas sp. UBA6315. Next base: position 43,019 of record NZ_DJTF01000034.1, on the reverse strand, counting down.
CCTCGAAGCTTGCACCATCAGCTCCCCAGAGATTCTGCCCATGGCCCGCCTGCCCACCGCCATCAACCTGCACAAAGCCTCCAAGACCCTCAGCCTCACCTACGCCCCCGGCGAGGTCTACCAATTGCCCGCCGAGTTCCTGCGCGTGCACTCCCCGTCCGCCGAGGTCCAGGGCCACGGCAACCCCATCCTGCAGTTCGGCAAGATCAACGTCGGCCTGGTCGGCCTGGAACCTGCCGGCCAATACGCACTGAAACTGACCTTCGACGACGGCCATGACAGCGGCCTGTTCACCTGGGAGTACCTGGAACAGCTCTGCCTGCGCCAGGAACAGCTCTGGGCCGAGTACCTCGACGAACTGCACAAGGCCGGCAAATCCCGCGACCCGGCCGAGTCGGTGGTCAAACTCATGCTCTAGCGCAAGCCTTCCAGGGTTTAGAGCGCATTTTCTAATCTCATCTGCTTGAATGCCCTACAGACAGCCCGCAATCGGGCTGTCTTGCGCATTACATGAAAGTCGGGTAACCAATGGGGCTGGCAAGTTCCCTGCATCGCCAATGAGGCAAGCAGGGCCAGGCCGGTTTGTAGAGGTCGCGAGCGAAAGCAGGCTGTCTTCACACGCAGATTCCCCCGCAGCTCATCGCCGAAAGCATCCGGCCCGCAGCACCGCTGTTCCTTATCACTGGTCACCCGAGTAGCAGTACCGGGCAGCAGACTGTGCATGTGCCACAGCAAACCGGTACTCGTCTCAGGACAACGGAGCGTCGTAGATGAGTAACAAGAACAACGATGAGTTGCAGCGGCAAGCCTCGGACAACACCCTGGGGCTGAACCCGGTCATCGGCATCCGCCGCAAGGACCTGCTGAGCTCAGCGCGTACTGTGTTGCGCCAGGCCATGCGCCAGCCGCTGCACAGTGCCAAGCACGTGGCCCACTTCGGCCTTGAGCTGAAGAATGTGCTGCTGGGCAAATCCACCCTGGCCCCGCAGAGCGACGACCGTCGCTTCAACGACCCGGCCTGGAGCAAGAACCCGCTTTATCGACGCTACCTGCAGACCTACCTGGCCTGGCGCCAGGAGCTTCAGGACTGGATCGGCGACAGTGACCTGTCGGCCCAGGACATCGCCCGCGGCCAGTTCGTCATCAACCTGCTGACCGAGGCCATGGCGCCCACCAACACCCTGTCCAATCCGGCCGCGGTCAAGCGCTTCTTCGAGACCGGCGGCAAGAGCCTGCTCGATGGCCTGTCCAACCTGGCCAAGGATGTGGTCAACAATGGCGGCATGCCCAGCCAGGTCAACATGGACGCCTTCGAAGTGGGCAAGAACCTCGGCAACTCCGAAGGCGCCGTGGTCTACCGCAACGACGTGCTGGAGCTGATCCAGTACAGCCCCATCACCGAGCAGGTGCATGCCCGCCCGCTGCTGGTGGTGCCACCGCAGATCAACAAGTTCTACGTGTTCGACCTGAGCCCGGAAAAAAGCCTGGCGCGCTTCTGCCTGCGCTCGCAGCAGCAGACCTTCATCATCAGCTGGCGCATCCCGACCAAGGCCCAGCGCGAATGGGGCCTGTCGACCTACATCGATGCGCTCAAGGAAGCGGTCGACGCGGTGCTGGCGATTACCGGCAGCAAGGACCTGAACATCCTCGGCGCCTGCTCCGGCGGCATCACCTGCACCGCGCTGGTCGGCCACTACGCCGCCCTGGGCGAGAACAAGGTCAATGCCCTGACCCTGCTGGTCAGCGTGCTCGACACCACCATGGACACCGATGTGGCGCTGTTCGTCGACGAGCAGACCCTGGAATCGGCCAAGCGCCACTCCTACCAGGCCGGCGTGCTCGAAGGCAGCGACATGGCCAGGGTGTTCGCCTGGATGCGCCCCAACGACCTGATCTGGAACTACTGGGTCAACAACTACCTGCTCGGCAACGAGCCGCCGGTGTTCGACATCCTGTTCTGGAACAACGACACCACGCGCCTGCCGGCCGCCTTCCACGGCGACCTGATCGAGCTGTTCAAGAACAACCCGCTGACCCGCAGCAATGCCCTGGAAGTGTGCGGCACTGCCATCGACCTGAAGAACGTCACGTGCGACATCTTCAGCGTGGCCGGCACCACCGACCACATCACCCCCTGGCAGTCGTGCTACCGCTCGGCGCACCTGTTCGGCGGCAAGATCGAGTTCGTGCTGTCCAACAGCGGCCACATCCAGAGCATCCTCAACCCGCCCGGCAACCCCAAGGCGCGCTTCATGACCGGCGCCGACCGCCCGGGTGACCCGGTTGCCTGGCAGGAGAACGCCGACAAGCATGCCGATTCCTGGTGGCTGCACTGGCAGAACTGGCTGGGCGAGCGCGCCGGCGACCTGAAAAAGGCGCCCACCCGCCTGGGCAACCGCGCCTACGCCGCAGGCGAAGCCGCACCGGGTACCTACGTTCACGAACGATGAGCTGCAACGCCGTGGCCGCCAATGGCGTGCCACGGCGCTTTTTTTTGCCACCATAGAGCCACGCGCATGTCGCAACCCTACATATTCAGGACCGTCGAACTGGACGACCAATCCATCCGCACCGCAGTGCGGCCGGGCAAGCCACACCTGACGCCGCTGCTGATCTTCAATGGCATCGGCGCCAACCTGGAACTGGTGTTCCCGTTCATCGAAGCGCTCGACCCGGACCTGGAAGTGATCGCGTTCGACGTACCGGGGGTGGGCGGCTCTTCCACCCCGCGCCACCCTTATCGCTTCCCGGGGTTGGCCAAGCTCAGCGCGCGCATGCTCGATTACCTGGACTACGGCCAGGTCAATGTCATTGGCGTTTCCTGGGGCGGCGCGCTGGCCCAGCAGTTCGCCCACGACTACCCCGAGCGCTGCAAGAAACTGGTGCTGGCGGCCACGGCGGCCGGCGCGGTGATGGTGCCGGGCAAGCCCAAGGTGCTGTGGATGATGGCAAGCCCGAGGCGCTACGTGCAGCCCTCGCATGTCATTCGCATCGCCCCGCTGATCTACGGCGGTGGCTTTCGCCGCGACCCGGAGCTGGCCATGCACCACGCGGCCAAGGTGCGCTCCGGCGGCAAGCTTGGCTACTACTGGCAGCTGTTCGCCGGCCTTGGCTGGACCAGCATCCACTGGCTGCACAAGATCCAGCAGCCGACACTGGTGCTGGCCGGTGACGATGACCCGCTGATCCCGCTGATCAACATGCGCCTGCTGGCCTGGCGAATTCCCAATGCCCAGCTACACATTATCGACGACGGCCATCTGTTCCTGATTACCCGGGCCGAGGCCGTCGCCCCGATCATCATGAAGTTTCTCCAGGAAGAACGTCAGCGCGCGGTCATGCATCCGCGCCCCGCCTCTGGCGGTTGATAGTCGCTGCCCGCGAATCCGGTAAGACGAGGGAGTGTTGCCATGAAAGACAAACCGGCTCGAGGAACGACAACGTCTCCCGCCACCAGCATGAACGTGCAGAACGCCATACTCGGCCTGCGCGGGCGCGACCTGATTTCCACGCTGCGCAGCGTCGGCCGCCAGAGCCTGCGCAACCCGCTGCACACCGCCCGCCACCTGCTGGCCCTGAGCGGCCAGCTGGGCCGCGTGATGCTGGGCGACACCCCTTACCAGCCAAACCCGCGCGACAGCCGCTTCAACGACCCGACCTGGAGCCAGAACCCGTTCTACCGGCGCAGCCTGCAGGCGTACCTGGCCTGGCAGAAGCAGACGCGCCTGTGGATCGAGGAAAGCCACCTCGACGACGATGACCGCGCCCGCGCGCACTTTCTGTTCAACCTGATCAACGACGCCCTGGCGCCCAGCAACTCGCTGCTCAACCCGCTGGCGGTCAAGGAGCTGTTCAACACCGGCGGGCAGAGCCTGGTGCGTGGCGTGGCCCACCTGCTCGATGACCTGCGCCACAACGACGGCCTGCCGCGCCAGGTCGACGAGCGCGCCTTCGAAGTGGGCGGCAACCTGGCCGCCACGCCCGGCGCGGTGGTGTTTCGCAACGAGATGCTGGAGCTGATCCAGTACAAGCCGATGAGCGAGAAGCAGCACGCCCGGCCAGTGCTGGTGGTGCCGCCGCAGATCAACAAGTACTACATCTTCGACCTGCAGCCCAACAACAGCTATGTGCAGTACATGCTCAAGCATGGCCTGCAGGTGTTCATGGTGAGCTGGCGCAACCCCGACCCACGGCACCGCGAATGGGGCCTGTCGAGCTATGTGCAGGCGCTGGAAGAGGCGCTCAACGCCTGCCGCAGCATCAGCGGCAGCCGCGACCCCAACCTGATGGGCGCCTGCGCCGGCGGCTTGACCATGGCCGCGCTGCAAGGCCACCTGCAGGCCAAGCACCAGCTGCGCAAGGTGCGCAGCGCCACCTACCTGGTGAGCCTGCTGGACAGCCAGTTCGAAAGCCCGGCCAGCCTGTTCGCCGACGAGCAGACCATCGAGGCCGCCAAGCGCCGCTCCTACCAGCGCGGGGTGCTGGACGGCGGCGAGGTGGCGCGGATCTTCGCCTGGATGCGGCCCAACGACCTGATCTGGAACTACTGGGTCAACAACTACCTGCTGGGCAAGACGCCACCGGCCTTCGACATCCTCTACTGGAACGCCGACAGCACCCGCCTGCCCGCGGCCCTGCACGGCGAATTGCTGGACTTCTTCAAGCTCAACCCGCTGGCCCACGCCACTGGGCTCGAGGTGTGCGGCACGCCCATCGACCTCAAGCAGGTCGACCTCGACAGCTTCACCGTGGCCGGCAGCAACGACCACATCACCCCGTGGGACGCCGTGTACCGTTCGGCCTTGCTGCTGGGCGGCGAGCGGCGCTTCGTGCTGTCCAACAGCGGCCATATCCAGAGCATCATCAACCCACCCGGCAACCCCAAGGCCTACTACCTGGACAACCCCAGGCTGTCGAGCGACCCACGCGCCTGGTTCCACGATGCGCAGCGCAGCGACGGCAGCTGGTGGCCCTTGTGGCTGGAGTGGATCACCCCCCGCTCCGGCCCGCTCAAGGCGCCGCGCCTGGAGCTGGGCAACGCCACCTATCCACCGCTGGGCCCTGCGCCAGGCACCTATGTCCTGACCCGATGAGCAGCCTGCCTGGATGAAAACCCGCGACCGTATCCTTGAATGCGCCCTGCAGCTGTTCAACGCGCAGGGCGAGCCGAATGTCTCGACCCTCGAGATTGCCAACGAACTGGGCATCAGCCCGGGCAATCTGTACTACCACTTCCACGGCAAGGAGCCGCTGGTGCTGGGCCTGTTCGAGCGCTTCGAAGAAAGCCTGATGCCGTTGCTCGACCCGCCGCTGGAGGTGCGCCTGGACGCCGAGGACTACTGGCTGTTCTTGCACCTGATCGTCGAGCACATGGCCCGCTACCGCTTCCTGTTCCAGGACCTGTCGAACCTGACCGGGCGCCTGCCCAAGCTGGCCCGTGGCATGCGCAGCCTGATCAATGGCCTCAAGCGCACCCTGGCGGCGTTGCTGGCCAGCCTCAAGGGCCAGGGGCAGGTGGTCAGCGAAACCCAGGCGCTGGGGCAGCTGGTGGAACAGATCAGCCTGACCCTGCTGTTCTCGCTGGATTACCAGCGGGTGCTGGGGCGTGAGGGCGATGTGGGGGTGGTGGTGTATCAGGTGATGATGCTGGTGGCACCGCACCTTGAGGAGAAGCCGCGGGAGGCAGCGCAGCAACTGGCCCGGCGGTATCTGGAGGGGTAGGCCTGCCGCCATCGCCGGCAAGCCGGCTCCCACAGGTACCGTGGGAGCCGGCTTGCCGGCGATGGGGACGACGCGGTATCAGGCCTGGGTAGCTGCGTTCACCGGTGCCGAGGGTGCGCTGCTGGCCGGGGCGGCGCTTGGCGCAGGCGCGGCGGTGGCGGCCGGGGTGGCGCTGGCGGCCGGTGCTGCAGGCTTGGCGGCGGCCGGTTTGGCCGGGGCCTTCTTCACTGCAGGCTTCTTCGCCGCAGCGGGTTTGGCCGCAGCAGGCTTGGCAGCCGTTTTGACCGCAGGTTTGGCCGCGGCAGTCTTGGCTGCTGGTTTGGCAGCAGGCTTGGCCGCAGCGGTTTTCGCCGCAGGCTTGGCCGGGGCCTTGGCCAGTGGCTTGGCGGCGGTCTTGCTGGCAGCAGGCTTGGCCGCAGCTGCGCGCGAGCGCGAGGAAACCGGGGTCACCGAAGCGCCGGTCAGTTTCTCGATCTGCTTGGTCAGGCTGTCGACCTGCTGGTGCAGGGCCTTGATCTCGTTGCGGCTTGGCACGCCAAGGCGCGAGATGGCGCTGTTGAGGCGCTTGTCGAAGGCCTCTTCGAGCTCGCTCCACTTGCCCAGGGCGCGGTCTTTCACGCCGGACACGCGGGAAGTGGTCGAGGACTTGGCGTTCTCGGCCACGTCTTCAGCGGTTTTCTTCGCCTGCTTCTCGGCCTTCTCGCCATCTTTGACCAGCGAATCGAACAGCTTCGGGCCGTCCTGGTCGACCTTCGAAT
>NZ_DJTF01000034.1:0-36420 GCF_002438125.1 Pseudomonas sp. UBA6315 | reverse complement strand
CGTCATGTTTAGACGGAATGCCGAGGCGATTCAAGGCGCGGCCCACCCGTGCGTCGAAAGCCTTTTCGATCTTGTCGAGCTGAACCTCGACCTTGCCGCGTACACGGCTGACTTCATGGGTCGCTTCGTCGAGCTGATGGTTGGCGGCATCGAGCTCTTTGTCGATGCGCTTCTTGCCACGTTTCTCGACGCCTTCACCGGCTTTCACCAGTTCCTGGAAGTAGTCGGAACCTTCCTGGCCGACGCGCGCATAGGCGCCGATGCCTGCCAGCCAGATCTTGCGTGCGTACCCGCGAACTTCACCCAAGGTGCTCTGGGCGTCAGCCGTCTTCTTCACATTCACTTTGGCCATGCTCTGTACCTCATGCTCATGAGTGGAGGGGAGGAACCGCCCATGGAGGTTGGGCTTGAGCATAAGGTAGTGAGGCAAATTAGAATCTTCACCCTAAGCTCGCGCTGACCTATCTACCACCGCCGCCCAAGCACCGCCGCCGAACATGCGCCTCCCTTGCCAACGGAGCGCCGATACCATGCCCCATTCACTCCCCTGCCACGCCTTCAAGCAACAGGTGGCCGCCCACTTCGCCGACCGCCCGGACCTGCGCAGCGTCATGGCCAGAGCCGCCTTCGAGGCCCTGGCAGACCGCTACCCGTGGATCCGCAGCAATCACCCGACGCTGCACTCGCTCGAGGGCATGGCCATCCTGCATGCGCCGCAAGGCCCGGATGCGGCGCAGCAGAGTGACCTGCTCGACACGCTGCTTGCGCATTTCCTGAGCGGCCGCAGCATGGCCTTGGCCGCCACCGACCAGCTCAGCCTGCAGCCCCCGGCGGTGTTCCGCGCGCAAGCACAAAACCCCACCATCGACCTGCGCATGGACGATGTGAACCAGGCGTTCGACGACATGCTGGCAACCGTTGCCCTGAGCTTTCAGCTGGCCCAGGTCAGCTTCTGGAATGGCCAGCAGGGCGACTCGCAGGTGTCGCGCCTGCGCTGGCTGGAGCAGATGCTCAAGGCAACGCTGCTCAGTGCGCTCGAACGCCAGGGCCTGGCCGAGGAGGCGAAAAGGCTGTTGTACGCGTGGCTTGCCGAAGACGGCAGCACCCCCGCCTTGCAGGGGCTGCAGCTGTCATTGCGGCATCAGGGCGTGGAGTATCGCCAGGTATCGGCGGACCTGCTGCTGATCGCCGAGCGCGACGACGCCCGCCTGGTGCTCTGGTGCCAGCCATCAGGCACTGTGCGGTGCTTCGACGACCTGCCCGGGTTTGCCCTGGCCCTGCGCGACGCGCTGGCCGACCAGCATGACTTCGACACACTGTCGTGGGCCTGCTCGCCGGTGGTGGGCGATGCCTTTCGCTACCAGGCCAGCCAGTTGCTCAACGCCATCTTGCAGGGCATCGAGCGCGTGCCGCTTTGCACGATCGCCAAGGTCAGCGAACTGGAGCGCCTCTACAGCCAGCGCTGCGACCCATCCTCGGCATTCCCGGAGCACGCCTGCATCGACCGCCAGGCGCCGGCCATCGCCCTGCCGGCCTGGCTCGCCCAGGCCAGCGCCAGCGACCGCTTCGACTACCACCGGGCAATGCTTGCGCTGGCCGCGCGCCAGGCGCTGGCAAAAGGCACGGCAGCGCCGGACGGCTTCGACGACCTGCAGCGCTACACCACCCGCCGCCTGCGCGAGCAGATGCAGGCGGACCAGCCCGGCTTGCCAGTGCCAGAGCCCGACCAACTGTTGATCACGGTTTCCCAGGTGATCGAGGCATCGTCCAGCGGGCCGGCGCGCCTGGAGCCGCTCAAGACCGTCACGCTCACCGAGCTGGCCATCACCCGCATGCGGGCGAACCTGAATGAAGTGGCCTCGGCAATCGCCACGCCCTGCACCCAGCCCAGCCAGAGCTGGCTGAACCTCGACTACCTCAATCGGCTGGTGCAAACGGTCGACGTGGGCGGCCAATACCCCCTGTACGTCCACGCCAGGCTGCAAGACCCGGTCGATAGAGACGGGCGTATCCAGCGCTTCGCCAGCGCCTGGCGCAACAGCCTGCTGCTGGACGCCCTGCAGGCCAGGATCGAGGGGCACGTGAGCGAGCCTGCCTGGCACGCACTGGCGCCATGGTGCCGGGGCGCGGAAACTGCTGCGGGTGCCGTCAAGGTAGCGCCGCTGGCCTTTCACTGCGTACCGGGCGCCAGCCGGGCGAACCGGGTGCACGGCATGTTCGTGATCGAGGTGGCCCACGCCTGGCTGCTCTATCGCCCCCTGAGCGCGACCCGCAGGCTTGTGGCCTACGCCAGCCAGGCGGACCTGATGGCCGCTATTCGTCGCGCCGGCCAATTGCAGCAAAGCGTCCTCGCCTGGCTGGATGACGCGGACCGCCCCCTCTACGACAACGGCGGTTTCAGCGTGCCCAACCTGCACCCGCACCTGGCCGAACTGGCCGAGTTGCTGGGGCCTGGCTCTGACCTGAGCTTCCAGAGCCTGGCGCAATTGCGGGCCCCGGCCAGCCTGGCCTTCAGCGCCTGGGCCGAGGACCTGCACAGCCAGCTGCTGCAAGCCCATGCCGAGGCGATGATACTGCTGGCTTCGCGCCAGAGCGCCTCCAACGCCGAACTGCGCTGGGCGATGGTGGTGCAGTTGGGCTGGATGGCGTTCAACACGGTCACCGTGCTGCTGCGCGGCCCCGCAGCCACGCTGGCCTGGTTGGTGGCCGCACTGGTCAGCCTGAAAACCGACCTGGCGACGTTGACCGGGGGCAGCCCCGGGGAAAAGGCCCTGGCCGCCTCCGACCTGGTCTTCAATATCGCCATGCTGCTGGTGCACGCACCCACAAGCTCACTGCCGCAGCCGGAGCAGCCCAGGCTGCGCCCGGCGCCCCGCCAGGCCGGCAGCGCGGCAACGCAGGAGCAGCCGCAGACCATCGCTTGGCAAGCGCCGGAACAGCAGCCTGCGCCCGCCCCCTTCGAGGTGAGCACCTGGGGCGATGAGCAGCGCATCGGCAACCTTCCAGCCGCGGCCCGCAACGCGCTGCTGCAACTGCGCGCCAACGTTGACCTGCAAGGGCTGGCTGCGCTGCAGCAGGGGCGCTTGCGCGGGCTGTACCAGGTCGGCCAGCGCTATTACGTGAAGCTCGAGGCAACCGCCTACGAAGTCGAAGAGTCCTGGACTGGCCTGCGCATCATCGGCCCCGACACCAGCAAGGGCGACTGGCAGGCATTCGGCGGCGCCTGGGACGGCTACTACATCGTCGGCCGCGAACGCAGCCGCGGGCCGTGGCTTGCGCGCTGGAACGGCGAATGGGCGATCGACCTGCGGCTGGCGGGCGGCATGCCCAGGTCACGCAAGGGCGTCATCGATGAAAACCGCAGCGCGATCATTGCCCTGCAAGACCTGCGCAAGCGCAACGATGAAACGATCATGAAGAACGAGGCTTTCCTCAAGCGCTATCTGGCACTGACCAAACCCTACGACGATGCCGCGCGGGCATTTCGCCAGGCCTTGCTGCAACACCCGGGCGTAGCCCCTGAAGACCTGCCCGAAGCACTGCAGGCACAGTTGCGCACGGTACAGACGATGCGCAAGGAGGCCCGCGCGAACCTGCTGGTCATCTCGCTGACCTATGAAAAGCAGGCCAACCTCATGGCCTCGCAAATCGAGCTGTTCACCCAGATGAGCGAGCCCCGCTTCGCCAGGCTCGACCCCCGCGGCAGTTCGGCCTATGGCCGCGGGCAGTGGGCCGAGCAATTGATCGAAACCGACCTGCACCTGTTTCACCTGTTGCTCGACCTGACCGACTACGAGGTCCTCAAGCAGCAGTCGCAGCAACTGGTGGTGCTGCCGTTCGGTGAAGAGCAAGGGCTGCTGTACCTTGCCTTTCGCGCCAACCTGGAAGCGGCATACACCACCCATGCGCGCGTACTGGCGGTCAGTGAACGCCTGGACCAGAACATCGCGCAGGCCCTGCTCGACAACACCCTGCAGTTCAAGAACAAGCAGTCCAAGCTCGAAGACATCATCGACCAGCGCCATTACTCGACGATCATCACCCGCGCCCAGGTCATCAGCGACCTGGCCCAGCTGGTGATAAACCGGGAGCAACTGACCAGCGACAACTTCGACGAGATGCTGCGCATGCAGGCAGCGCTGCGCAATCGCAACTTCGAGGCGGCATTGCTGAGCCATGATGGCCTGGCGGAGGCAAACCTGCCCGCCGAAGAACAGGCGGAAATCCTCGGCAATACACTGCGCGAGTACCAGGCCTCGCTGGGCAAGGCCAACTACCTGCTGTCGATGAACGACCCGGCACTGAACACTGCCCGCGTGGAGCAGTACATCCGCGAGGTGGCCGCATTGAAGTCGGCGGCCGAGCGCGACTTGAGCAGCGCCCTGCTCGCCAGCGAAAGCGGGGCGCCTGCACAGCCTCGGCAGTTGACCTACCGCGGGCGGCCAGGCAAACCCAAGATGATCCGCACCACGCAGGGCAGAACGATCCTGGCCGAACACACCGAGGAGCAGGGCAACCTGGCCTCGCAGACCGACCCCTTGACCCAGCAGAAGGTCCAGTACCAGCAGCACGGCGAACACTGGGAGGCCATCCCCGGCACCGCTACCGCGCACAGCAACGCCTACCTTCGACGCGTCGGCGCCAGCCTGCTGGCGCAGAAAAACGACAAGCTTGCGCTCATCGCCCGCTACTCACGCGAACCCAACAGCCTGGCAGACCTCATGGACTGGCAAATCCAGGACATGGCGGAGATCGCCCGCCAACTGGCCGCCGGCCCGGCCGATGGCAAGGTAATGGAAACGCAACTGAACGCAGCGGTGGAGGAGCTGCAAGCCGAAAAGCGCCGCCTGCTCATCGACGCCTACCTCAACACCCGGCACCCGAACAGCAAGGCGTTGGCCTACCTTCACCAGCAAGACCAGGTCGAGATCAGCCTCATCACCAGGCGCAAGCGGCTCAAAGCCAATGACTACCTGGATGTCTACAGCATCCATCGCAAGCAGCCCAGGCAGATGCTCTGGGAGGCGCACTTTCACTACACCAGCGCCCAGGCCGCGCCGCGCGCCTTCGCCAAGGGCCACTTGAAGTTCTGGGAGCCCCGGGCCATGGGCCGGGACGAACGGCTGGAACGCTCGCTCGCCCCGGCAGAGCGCATAGACATCTACCGGGGCGACCTGCGCCTGGCGCAGATAGAGGGGGTGATCCCGTTCCCGCCTGCCTGAAACCGCGCGGGGTCAGGCCAGCGCCTTGTCCAGCGCTCGCTCGATCTCGCTCTTGATGCTGGCGCCCATCATCGACAGCATCATGCCCAGCTTCAGCTCGACGCGAATGCTGTCATCGAAGATGTGCACGCTGCCGTTGGCGCCGCTGCGTGCCACGTCGACGCGGTCACCGTTCCAGGTCGCCTTGAGGTCGTACTCGCGGCTCAGCTTGTCCACCAGCGCTTCGGCCTTGGCACGGGCGGCCTCGCGGCCGAGGGAGTGTTTGCGTTCGACGCTGATCTGGGTCATGCGGGTGTTCCTGGATATGAAGACATAATCGCCATTATGCCCGCCCCTGCCCCACGGCACACCCCGCCAAGACAAATCCGCCCGTTCGCCCTAGAATGGCGGTAATTTTTTCCGGTGAAGCGATATGAACGACCAGCGCAAAGGCGAACACGCCGAACCCACCACGCATTTCGGCTACCAGGACGTTCCCGAGAGCCAGAAGGCGAAGAAAGTCGCCGAAGTGTTCCACTCGGTGGCCGCCAAGTATGACCTGATGAACGACGTGCTTTCCGGCGGCATGCACCGCCTGTGGAAGCGCTTCACCATCGAGCTGTCGGGCGTGCGCACCGGCAACCGGGTACTGGACATCGCCGGCGGTACCGGTGACCTGGCCGCCAAGTTCTCGCGCCTGGTCGGCCCGACTGGCCAGGTGGTGCTCGCCGACATCAACGAATCGATGCTCAAGGTTGGCCGTGACCGCCTGCTCGACCGTGGCGTGGCCGGCAACATCGAGTTCGTCCAGGCCGACGCCGAGAAGCTGCCGTTCCCGGACAACCACTTCGACTGCGTGACCATCGCCTTCGGCCTGCGCAACGTCACCCACAAGGACGAAGCCATCCGCTCGATGCTGCGCGTGCTCAAGCCAGGCGGCCGCCTGCTGGTGCTGGAGTTCTCCAAGCCGACCAGCAAGCTGATGTCCAAGGCCTACGACGCCTACTCGTTCGCCTTCATGCCACTGGCCGGCAAGCTGATCACCAATGACTCGGAAAGCTACCGTTACCTCGCCGAGTCGATCCGCATGCACCCCGACCAGGAAACCCTCAAGGCCATGATGGTCGATGCCGGCTTCGACCGCGTCACCTACCACAACATGACCAGCGGCATCGTCGCCGTGCACCGGGGAATCAAGCCCTGATGCTGCTGGCAGGGCTGCTCGCCAGCGTCGAACATGGCCTGAACCGCGTCTTGCGCATGGACAGCACGGCCTTGCCGCGCCTGGCCGCGCTGGAAGGCAAGGTCATCGAGATCGATTGCCGCCAGCCGGCCCTGCAGGTCTTCATCCTGCCCGATGAAGAGGGCCTGATGCTCGCTGCCCACTGGGAAGGCGAGGTCGATTGCAGCCTGCGCGCCCCGGCCGGCAGCCTGCTGCAACTGGCCCTGGCCAAGGACAAGACCGGCGTGCTGCACACCCCGCAGGTCGAGCTGCATGGCGACAGCGCCGTGCTGCTCGACCTGTTCGGCGTGCTGCAGGACCTGGAGCTGGACTGGGAGCACGAGCTGCAGCGCTGGCTCGGCCCGGTCGCAACCGCCCTGCTCGCCGGCCACGTGCGCCTGCGCGCGCGCTGGACCCGCCAGGGCCTGGCGCGCTTCCAGCAGAACCTTTCCGAATACCTGGCCGAAGAATCGCGCACCCTGGTGGGCAAGCGTGAAGCCGAAGCCGCCTTCAGCGAGCTCGATGCGCTGAAGGTCGATATCGAACGCCTCGAGGCGCGCCTGCAGCGCCTCTCCCGATCCCTTGATACCAGCGATAACGCATGAAGCTGCTCGCCGTCCGCCGTCTCTTTCGCATCCAGCGCGTGGTGATTCGCTACCGTCTCGATGACCTGCTGTTCGACCTGCCGCTGCCCTGGTGGCTGAGGAGCCTGCGCCTGCTCATGCCCTGGCGCTGGTTGCCACGCAAGCCGTCAGAGCTCAGCCGCGGTGCGCGCCTGCGCCTGGCGCTGCAGGATCTGGGGCCGATCTTCATCAAGTTCGGCCAGCTGCTGTCGACCCGCCGCGACCTGCTGCCCACCGACATCGCCGACGAGCTGATGCTGCTGCAGGACCGGGTACCGCCGTTCGACCCGAAAAAGGCCGTGGCGCTGATCGAGGCGCAACTGGGCGCCAAGGTCGGCGAGGTGTTCAGCCGCTTCGACGTCGAACCGCTGGCCTCGGCCTCGGTGGCCCAGGTGCATGCTGCACGCCTTAAAAGCGGTGAAGAGGTGGTGGTCAAGGTGGTGCGCCCGGGCCTCAAGCCCGTGATTGCCCAGGACCTGGCCTGGCTGTTCCTGATCGCCAAGGCCGCCGAGCGGGCCTCGGCCGATGCCCGCCGGCTGCACCCGGTGGAAATCGTCGGCGACTACGAAAAGACCATCTACGACGAACTCGACCTGCTGCGCGAGGCGGCCAACGCCAGCCAGCTGCGGCGCAACTTCGAAGGTTCGGAGCTGATGTACGTGCCGCAGGTGTACTGGGACCACTGCCGCCCCAAGGTGCTGGTGATGGAGCGCATCTACGGCGTGCCGGTCACCGACATGGCGACCCTGGCCGACCAGCGCACCGACATGAAGATGCTCGCCGAGCGCGGTGTGGAGGTGTTCTTCACCCAGGTGTTCCGCGACAGCTTCTTCCACGCCGACATGCACCCCGGCAACATCTTCGTCAGCACGGTCAAGCCGTGGAGCCCGCAGTACATCGCCATCGACTGCGGCATCGTCGGCAGCCTCACCGCCGAGGACCAGGACTACCTGGCGCGCAACCTGATCGCCTTCTTCAAGCGTGACTACCGCCGCGTGGCCCAGTTGCACATCGACTCGGGCTGGGTGCCGGCGCATACCAAGGTCAACGAGTTCGAAGCGGCGATCCGCACCGTGTGCGAGCCGATCTTCGAAAAACCGCTCAAGGACATCTCCTTCGGCCAGGTGCTGATGCGCCTGTTCCAGACCGCGCGGCGCTTCAACATGGAAGTGCAGCCACAGCTGGTGCTGCTGCAGAAGACCTTGCTCAACATCGAGGGCCTGGGCCGCCAGCTGTACCCCGACCTCGACCTGTGGAGCACCGCCAAGCCCTTCCTGGAACGCTGGATGCGCGAACGCATGAGCCCCAAGGCGGTGCTTGGCAACATCTACAGCCAGGCCGAGCAGCTGCCGCACCTGGCCGGCATGACCCGCGACCTGCTCGAACGCCTGTCGCAGCCGCACCTGCAAGACCCGCAGATGCCCGAGCGGCGCCGCAGCCAGGGCGACCGCTGGGCGCTGCGCCTGCTCGGCGCTGGCCTGCTCGGCGGCGGTGCGGTGCTGGCCACCGGGGCCGCCGAAGCGGCCAGCCTGGCCGCCCCCGCCGCTTGGCCGGCGTGGCTGATGCTGGCCGGCGGCCTGTACCTGATCGTGCGCCAATAGCCAGCCGCGCTGCTGGCTGGCACACTAGCGCAAAGGGCCCGGCACAGGAGCGGGCCCGGTTTTGGAGTCGACGATGAAAGACTGGCTGGACGAGATCAAGTGGAACAGCGACGGCCTGGTGCCGGCGATCGCCCAGGACCACAAGACCGGACGCGTACTGATGATGGCCTGGATGAACCGCGAATCGCTGGCGTTGACCGCCGCCGAACAACGCGCCATCTACTGGTCGCGTTCGCGTGGCAAGCTGTGGCGCAAGGGCGAGGAATCGGGGCATGTGCAGAAGTTGCACGAAATGCGCCTGGACTGCGATGCCGACGTGATCATCCTGATGGTCGAGCAGCTGGGCCATATCGCCTGCCATACCGGCCGTGAAAGCTGCTTCTACCGCGTCTACCAGGACGGCCAGTGGCAAACCGTCGACCCGGTGTTGAAAGACCCGGATGCCATCTACAGCGCAGGACACTGACATGAGCGACACCCTCACCCGCCTGGCCGAAGTGCTCGAACAACGCAAGCACGCGGCGCCCGACAGCTCCTACGTGGCCAGCCTGCACCACAAGGGCCTGAACAAGATCCTCGAGAAGCTCGGCGAAGAGTCGGTGGAGACCATCATCGCCGCCAAGGATGCCGCGCTCAGCCAGGATTACAGCGATGTCATCTACGAAACCGCCGACCTGTGGTTTCATAGCCTGGTCATGCTCAGCGCGCTGGGCCAGCATCCACAAGCCGTACTCGATGAGCTGGAGCGCCGTTTCGGCCTCTCCGGGCATGATGAAAAGGCCGCGCGGCAGCCGTCGGCCTGACCGAATAGCATTCTAGGAGAGCACCATGGGTATTTTTGACTGGAAACACTGGATCGTCCTGCTGGTCGTCGTGGTCCTGGTCTTCGGCACCAAGAAGCTGAAGAACTTCGGCAGCGACCTGGGCGAATCGATCAAGGGCTTTCGCAAGGCCATGAACGAAGAAGAGAACAAGCCGGCCGAACAGACCCCGCCGCCAGCCCAGCCGGTTCCACCGGTGCAGGCCACCCAGCAGCAAGCCGCCGCGCCGCAGGCGCAAGGCCACACCATCGAGGGCCAGGCCCAGCCGGTCCAAGAGCCGCAGCGGAAAGACTGAGCCATGTTCGGCATCAGCTTCAGCGAACTGCTGCTCGTCGGCCTGGTGGCCCTGCTGGTGCTCGGCCCCGAGCGCCTGCCCGGCGCCGCGCGTACCGCGGGGCTGTGGATCGGCCGGCTGAAACGCAGCTTCAACGCGATCAAGATGGAGGTCGAGCGCGAAATCGGCGCCGACGACATCCGCCGTCAGCTGCACAACGAGCACATCCTGCAGATGGAAGAGGAAGCCAAGCGCATCCTCAACCCGCTGGCCCCGCCTGCCCAGCCGCCCGCCGCCGCGCCCACGCCAGCACCTGCAGCGCCGCCGGCTGCGCCTGAGCAGCCCGAACAGCCTCAACCGCCGCGAGCCCCATGAGCGAAAATCCGCAAGACGACCAGCCGATGCCGCTGGTTTCGCACCTGACCGAACTGCGCACCCGCCTGCTGCGCTGCGTGGCGGCGATCTTCCTGATCTTCGCCGGGCTGTTCTCGTTCGCCCAGCAGATCTACACCCTGGTCTCGGCGCCCTTGCGCGCGCACCTGCCGGCCAATGCGACGATGATCGCCACCGACGTGGCCTCGCCGTTCCTGACGCCGTTCAAGCTGACCATGATCGTTTCGCTGTTCCTGGCCATCCCGTTCATCCTGCAGCAGATCTGGGGCTTCATCGCACCGGGGCTGTACCGCCATGAAAAGCGCATCGCCATCCCGCTGCTGGTGTCGAGCATCCTGCTGTTCTATGCCGGCATGGCGTTCGCCTACTTCCTGGTGTTCCCGCTGATGTTCAGCTTCTTCGCCGCGGCCACCCCGGAAGGCGTGTCGATGATGACCGACATCGCCAGCTACCTCGACTTCGTCATGACCCTGTTCTTCGCCTTCGGCGTCGCCTTCGAAATCCCGGTGGCAGTGGTACTGCTGGTGTGGATCGGCGTGGTCGATGTGCAATACCTGAAGAAGATGCGCCCCTACGTGATCATCGGCTGCTTCGTGGTCGGCATGATCCTCACCCCGCCGGACATCTTCTCCCAGACCTTGCTCGCCGTGCCCATGTGGTTGCTGTTCGAAGTGGGCGTGCTGTGCGGCAGCCTGATCCGCAAGCGCAGCCACGAGCCCGAGCAAGCCACGGACGACCACAACGACCAGCCGCCTGCGACCCAACCGTGAACCTGTTGCTCCTCGAAGAGGCCGACTTCGTCTCGGCCGACCGCGTCGTCCTCGCTGACCGGCGCTTCACCCACATGCAGGAGATCCACCGCGTGGCGGTCGGCGACACCCTGCGCGTGGGCCGTATCAATGGCCTGATGGGCAGCGCCACGGTGGTGCGCCTGGCGCAGCACGAGGCCGAACTTGAAGTGGCCGTCGACCAGCCGCCACCGGCCAAGCTGCCGCTGACCCTGGTGCTGGCCGTACCGCGCCCGAAGATGCTGCGCCGGCTGTTCCAGACCGTCGCCACCCTTGGCGTGCAGCGGCTGATCCTGGTCAACAGCTACAAGGTCGAGAAAAGCTTCTGGCAAACGCCCTTCCTCACCCCCGCAAGCATTCGCGAAAACCTCATCCTGGGCCTGGAACAGGCGCGTGACACGGTGCTGCCCGAGGTGATCATCGAGAAGCGCTTCAAACCGTTCGTCGAAGACCGCCTGCCCGCCATCGCCGACGGCACCCTCGGCCTGGTCGGCCACCCTGGCCCCTACCCGGCCTGCCCGCGCGCCGTCGAAGGCCCGGTGACCCTGGCCATCGGCCCGGAAGGCGGCTGGATCCCCTACGAAGTCGAACTACTGGGCAAGGCCGGGCTGTCGCCGGTGCAGTTGGGCGAGCGCATCCTGCGTGTCGAAACGGCTGTAACTGCCTTACTCTCAAGGATTTTCTGACAGACGGGTCAGCTTTGCCCCATCAAGTTTCCCCGGCGCAAGCCGATGGCCTGACAACACAAAAATATTCCGTGCTGTCTAGTTGCCGGGGAGTCGAAAATGTATCAATTCTTATCCCAATCGTTGGGTAATGTGAGCGTCAATCGCAAGCTGGGGCTGGGGTTCGGCCTGGTGCTTCTGCTGACCCTGGCCATCACATTGACCGGTTGGCTGGGCATGGACAGCATCATCAATCGCGGTGACAAGCTGGGCAACATTTCGGTCATCTACGGCTACACGCAAGACCTGCGCATTGCCCGCCAGCACTACCAACGCCAGCCCGACCAGGGGTCGATCAACGAACTGGACCAGGCGCTGAACAACGTCGAACGTCAAGTCACGCTCATGCTCGGCCAGATCGAGCAACCCGCCGACCACCAGCGCCTGCAGCAGCAGCTCGACGCCATCCGCCTCTATCGCCAGGCGTTCACCGAGCTCAAGCAAACCCCCAGCGAGCAGATCCTGCAGCGCATGGCCGACCAGGGCACGGTGCTGTTGCAAACCAGCCAGGCAATGACCGAGTCGCAAACCAAGGTGCGTGACGCCGGCGCCCGCCAGGCCAAGGCCATGCTCGCCGGCGCCACCGGCCTGGCGCTGCTGCTGGGCCTGCTGGCGGCCTGGGCCATCACCCGGCAGATCATCCTCCCGCTGCGCCAGATCCTCGCCGCCGCCGAGCGCGTGGCCAATGGCGACCTGCGCCAGGACCTGCCCAGCACCCGTCGCGATGAGCTGGGCCAGTTGCAGGCCAGCATGCAGCGCATGACCCAAGGCCTGCGCGAGCTGATCGGCGGCATCGGCGACGGCGTCACCCAGATTGCCAGCGCCGCCGAAGAGCTGTCGGCAGTCACCGAGCAGACCAGTGCCGGGGTCAACAATCAGAAGGTCGAGACCGACCAGGTGGCCACGGCCATGAACGAAATGGCCGCCACCGTGCATGAAGTGGCGCGCAACGCCGAACAGGCCTCCGAGGCGGCGCTGATGGCCGACCAGCAGGCCCGTGAGGGGGATCGCGTGGTCAGCGAGGCGGTGGCGCAGATCGAGCGCCTGGCCAGCGAGGTGGTCAACTCCAGCGAGGCGATGAACCAGCTCAAGGCCGAGAGCGACAAGATCGGCAGCGTGCTCGATGTGATTAAGTCGGTGGCCCAGCAGACCAACCTGCTGGCCCTCAATGCCGCCATCGAGGCGGCCCGGGCCGGCGAGGCCGGCCGTGGCTTTGCCGTGGTGGCCGATGAGGTGCGCAGCCTGGCCCAGCGCACCCAGCAGTCCACCGAAGAGATCGAAGAGCTGATCGCCGGCCTGCAGAGCGGCACCCAGCGCGTGGCCAGCGTCATGGACGCCAGCCGCCAGCTCACCGACAGCAGCGTCGAACTGACCCGCCGCGCGGGGACTTCGCTGGATACCATCACCCGCACGGTGTCGTCGATCCAGGCGATGAACCAGCAGATCGCCACGGCGGCCGAGCAGCAGAGCGCGACGGCCGAGGAGATCAACCGGAGCGTGATGAATGTGCGGGATATTTCCGACCAGACGTCGGCGGCGAGCGAGGAGACGGCCAGCTCCAGTGTCGAACTGGCGCGGCTGGGGACGCATTTGCAGGGGTTGGTGGGGCGGTTCAGGCTCTGACTTGACTGTACCGGCCCCTTCGCGGGCCAAGCCCGCTCCCACAGCTACCGCGCACACCATGAGGCTGGTGGTGTACCTGTGGGAGCGGGCTTGCCCCGCGAAGGGGGCGACGCGGTTACAGCACCTGGCGCAGGAAAGCCTGGGCCCGTGGGTCTCTAGGCGAATCGAAGAACGCCGCCGGCGCCGAGTCTTCCAGCAGCTTGCCGTGATCGAAGAACAGCACGCGGTCCGCCACTTCCCGGGCAAAGCCCATTTCGTGGGTCACGCAGACCATGGTCATGCCTTCCTGGGCCAGGGTCTTCATCACATCCAGCACCTCGCCGACCATTTCCGGGTCGAGCGCCGAGGTCGGCTCGTCGAACAGCATCACCTTGGGCTCCATGGCCAGGGCCCGGGCGATCGCCACCCGCTGCTGCTGGCCACCGGAGAGGCGCGACGGGTACTCGTTGGCCTTCTGCGAAATGCCCACCTTCTCCAGCAACGCCCGGGCCTTGGCTTCGCGGTCGGCCTTGTTGCGCTTGCGCACCACCTTCTGTGCCAGGCACAGGTTCTCCAGCACGGTCATGTGCGGGAACAGGTTGAAATGCTGGAACACCATGCCGACTTCGCGGCGGTAGGCGTTGATGTCGGTCTTCGGGTCGTCCAGGCGCAGGCCGTCGATGGCCACGTGGCCTTCGTCGAAGTGCTCCAGGCCGTTGAGGCAGCGCAGGAAGGTCGACTTGCCCGAACCGGACGGGCCGAGCACCACCACCACTTCGCCCTTGGCCACTTGCGTGGTGACGTTGTCCACCGCGCGCACCACCTGGCCACGGGTGTCGAAGACTTTCAAAAGGTCACGGACTTCAATCACTTTGCGCAAGCCTCCGCTCGAGCCGGCTGGCCAGGTGCGACAGCGGCAGGTTGATCAGCAGGTACAGGCCTGCCACGCAGAACCAGATCTCGAAGGTCGAGAACGAGGTGGTGATGGCCTCGCGGCCGCTCTTGGTCAGTTCGGTGATGGCGATCACCGACACCAGCGAGGTGTCCTTGACCAGGCTGATGAACTGCCCGGCCAGCGGTGGCAGCACGCGCTTGAACGCCTGCGGCAGGATCACGTGGCGCATCGACTGGCTGGCATTGAGGCCCAGGGAACGCGCGGCTTCGTTCTGGCCCTTGGCGATCGACTGCACGCCGGCACGCACGATCTCGGCCACGTAGGCACCGGTGAACAGCGCCAGCGCCGCCACCCCGGCGAACTCGCGGGAGAGGTTGAGCACCGTGCCGATGAAGAAGTAGAAGATGAAGATCTGCACCAGCAGCGGCGTGCCGCGCACCAGCTCGACATACACCGTCGACAGGTCGCGCAGGGTCGGGTTGTTCGACAGCCGGCACAACCCGGCGAACAGGCCGATCACCAGGCCCAGCGCACCAGACACCACCGAAAGCCACAAGGTGGTCCACAGGCCCCAGGCCAGCGGGCCAGCCGCCCAGTGGCGGGTCACGCCGATCTGGTCACCTTCGGCGACATCGTCACCGCGGCTCAGTTGCAGGCTGTCCTTGGCCACGTCGAGCACTTGCTCATCGCCGCTCTCGTCCTTGAGGGTAACGCGCGCGTTATCACCGGAGACGACGATTTCCTGCACCGTGCCGTAACCGCTGGCACGCTGTACTTCCTCGGCCTTGTAGGCGAAGTACTGCGGTACGCGGTTCCAGCGCCACTCGTAGGACATCATCGAAGTGGCCAGGTACAGGCTGATCGCCAGGCCCACCAGGACCAGCGCGGTCAGCGCGTGCCAGGGCCACTGGGCTTTCTTGTGTTTGATCACGTGGGTACTTCCGTAAATGCGAACGCGCAGGGTTTGCCTGCGCGTCGGGGTCAAAGCCTTGGCTTGTGGCCTGGGGCCTTATTCCATTTCCTTCAGCCAGTCCTTGTTCTTGAACCACTTGTCGTGGATACGATCGTAGGTCCCGTCATGCTTGATCTGGTGCAGGAAGTTGTTGATGAAGTTGATGCTGTCGTAGTCGCCCTTCTTCAGGCCGAAGGCCAGCGGCTCGTAGGTGAAGGGTTCTTCGAGGAACAGCAGCTTGCCGGCGCCGGCCTTCTCCACTGCCACCACGTTGTACGGCGCGTCGTAGACGAAGGCATCGGCCTTGCCGTTGACCACGTCCATCACCGCTTCCTGCTCGTTGTCGTAGCCGTGGTACTTGGCCTTGGCGATCAGTTTCTTGGAAACCATCTCGCCGGTGGTGCCGAGCTTGGAGGTGATGCGGTACTTCTCGTTGTTCAGGTCCTTGTAGGTCTTGATCTCGCCCGCCAGCTCCTTGCGGATCAGCAGGGTCTGGCCGACCACGATGAAGGGTTCGCTGAAGTTCAGGCGCAGGTTGCGTTCCTGGGTCAGGGTCATGCCGCTGCCGATGATGTCGAACTTGTCGGTCAGCAGGGCCGGGATGATGCCGTCATAGGCAGTGGAAACAGCCTCGAACTTGACGCCCATGGACTTGGCCATGGCTTTGAGGATATCGACCTCGAAGCCGATGATCTCGCCGCGCTTGTTGGTCATCTGGAACGGCATGTAGGTTGGGTCCATGCCCACCCGCAAGGTGCCACGCTTGACCGCGTCGTCGATGGCGCCGGCCTGAGCGCAAGCGACCGCGACCAGCGCGGTGACGCCCACCAGCAGGCGCGAAAGGTATTTCTTCATCATCACCAAGTCCCCTAGCAAGAAAAGTAGCGAATCTTATCGTTGGCTCGGCCAGAACGGCCGGCGTGTTTTATCGGAAAGGGATGCTAACGCATGGCGGCCCTGGGACCTAGAGCCGGGGGGGACTTTGTTGGCCAAAATCCGATTGGGCGGGAATCTTCGCGGGCCCTCATCGCCGGCAAGCCGGCTCCCACAGGTTCACCCCAGTGCTTTGCATCTGTGGGGTTCCTGTGGGAGCCGGCTTGCCGGCGATGGGCCGCAAAGCGGCCCTAGGCTGGATCAGGCGCCGACGAGTGCCGGTTGGCCTTCACTCTGCGGGTGCAGCGGCAGCAGCGGCGAATGCGGGTCGTTGTTGATCGACGCGCGCCACACATCGATCCACGCCGCGTTGTGCTCGGCCCAGACCTGCTCGTGCAGGCGGGTCAGCGCCACCGGGTCGCTGAGCAAGGCCAGGCGGGTATTGAGGTCCAGCCCTTTGGGGCCGACTTCCAGCGCCTTGGCCACACGCTCGGCGCGCAGTGCCTCGATCGGTGCCGCCTGGCCATGCCGGGCGGTGGCCATGGCGCAGGCCAGGGCGTTCTGCCGCGGGTCGACCACTGCCCGCACGAAGCCGTCATGCAGGGCATGCCAGCGGTTTTCGTGGGTGTACTGGTCGGTTGCCAGCAACTCCTGCGGGGTCGCGTATTCCTCGGGGATCAGGAACAGCTTCTCGTCCTTGGCCGCCAGACCCAGGCGGGTGCGGCTGGAGATCACCGAAACCGGGATCGACAGCACCAGCGAGCCGACGATCGGCGCCAGCCACCACAGGAAGCTCGGGTTCAGCCACGCCACCAGGGCAGCCCAGGCAAAGCCCAGCAGGGTTTGCGGGCCATGCCGGCGCACCGCCTCGCTCCATGGCGTGGAGTCGTCGTCACGCTGCGGCGAGTTCCAGGTCGCGGCCCAGCCGAGGAACGCGGCCAGCACGAAGCGGGTGTGGAAGATCATC
This sequence comes from Pseudomonas sp. UBA6315, assembly GCF_002438125.1. Lineage (NCBI taxonomy): Bacteria > Pseudomonadati > Pseudomonadota > Gammaproteobacteria > Pseudomonadales > Pseudomonadaceae > Pseudomonas > Pseudomonas sp. UBA6315. Next base: position 19,483 of record NZ_DJTF01000034.1, on the reverse strand, counting down.
CGCACCGGCGCCAGCAGCATGGAGAACAGCATCTCCATCAGCATCGACAAGGTGACCTTGATGCGCCCGCCGAACTCGACCGCGCCCTTGGCCCAGATCAGCACGATGCTCAACAGCTTGGGCAGGAACAGCAGCACGATGGTGGTGGAGAACAGCGCAACCGCCTTCTCCGGGTGCCACTGCGGCCACAGCGGGTAGAGCTGGTAGGGCTCGATGAAGTACTGCGGCTCCATCAGCGTGTTGGTCGCCAGCAGCGCGGTCGACAGCACCAGGAAGAAGAACCACAGCGGCGCCGACAGGTACGACATCACCCCGGTGAGGAACACCGCACGGTGCACCGGGTGCATGCCCTTGACCAGGAACAGGCGGAAGTTCATCAGGTTGCCGTGGCACCAGCGGCGGTCGCGCTTGAGCTCGTCGAGCAGGTTGGGCGGCAGCTCTTCGTAGCTGCCCGGCAGGTCGTAGGCGATCCACACGCCCCAGCCGGCGCGGCGCATCAGCGCGGCTTCGACGAAGTCGTGGGAAAGAATCGCACCGGCGAACGCGCCCTTGCCCGGCAACGGCGCCAGGGCGCAGTGCTCGATGAACGGCTTCATGCGGATGATCGCGTTGTGGCCCCAGTAGTGCGATTCGCCCAGCTGCCAGAAGTGCAGGCCAGCGGTGAACAGCGGGCCATACACGCGGGTGGCGAACTGCTGCATTCGCGCATACAGGGTGTCCATGCCCGAGGCTTTCGGCGCGGTCTGGATGATGCCGGCGTCCGGGTTGGCCTCCATCAGGCGCACCAGGCTGCTCAGGCACTCGCCGCTCATGACGCTGTCGGCGTCGAGCACGACCATGTACTTGTACTCGCCGCCCCAGCGGCGGCAGAAGTCGTCGAGGTTGCCGCTCTTGCGCTTCACCCGGCGCCGGCGGCGGCGGTAGAAGATGCGACCAAAGCCCTTGGTTTCGCGGCACACGTCCAGCCAGGCCTGTTGCTCGGCCACGGCGATGTCGGTGTCGTTGGTGTCGCTGAGCACGAAGAAATCGAAGCGGTCGAGGTTGCCGCTGGCGGCCACCGACTCGAACGTGGCGCGCAAACCGGCGAATACCCGCGGCACGTCTTCGTTGCAGATCGGCATCACCAGCGCGGTGCGCGCTTCAGGGGCGATCGGCTCGCTGCCGGCACTGCTGCCGGAAATGCGGTACTTGTCACGCCCGGTGAGCAGCTCGAGGAAGCCCATCAGCGCGGTCCAGAAGCCCGCCGACACCCAGCAGAAGAGGATACCGAAGAGGATCAGGATGGACGTCTGCAAGGCATACGGCCAGACCTGCACCACGGTGTCCCACAGCGGCTGGTTGAGCACCTCGTCGAGGTCGACGAACGACCAACCCTGGTACGGCAGGATGCCCTTCATGTACCAGCCGGCGACGATGGTCTGGCCGATCATCAGGGCCAGCAGGATGTAGCGGCGGATCGAGCCGACCGTGCGCCAGCGCGCCTTGGGCAGCTCGCGCTGCTCCGGCTGCGGGGCGTTGGTGCGGCCGGTCAGGCGCCGCCACATGCGGATCAGCACGTTGGTGCGCCATGGCTCGGGCACCACCTTGGTGCGCTTGATCGGCGGCGCGATCTTCAGGCACAGCCGGCCGCTGCCGTCGACGCCGAGCATTTCGGCGTCTTCCAGCTCGGCGGCGCTCCCCACGGTCAGGCGCGCGCCCACCGAGGCCTGGACGGCCTCGGCGGTGTCGGCGGCAGGGTTTGCCGCCAGGCGTTGGTGCAGCTCACCGAACGACGTGCAGCTGGCGAGTTCCGCGCGCTGCTCATCGCTCAGTGGGAGGTGGGCCAGGTACTCGCCAAGCGATTCTGGCCTTGCGCTTGAGTTACTCATCGGCAGGCAACTGATAGCTCCAGGTCTCGGTCAGCACTTTTTCGGTGGTGGCCGGCGACCCGTTGGTGGGCGCCGCATCGGCGGCAGGTTGTTCGGCCTTGGCTGGCTCCTGCGCCTTGGCGGTTTTTTCGTGCTTGGCGTGCTTGGCAGCGGCCTTGTCCTGCTTGCTTTCCTGGGCAGGCTTGGCCGGCTCGACCGGCACGTCACGTACCAGCGCGGCGCGCATTTCGGTGGCCTTGTTGGCTTCCTTGACCTTCAACCGCAGGGTCAGGCGCCAGCCTTTGGTTTCTGGGTTATAGCGCAGATTGTTCTCGACCACCTCGGCATTGTCGCCAACGCTGATCTGGCTGCGCACCGCGGTGTCTTCCGGCAGGGCGGCCAGGGCCGGGCCTGCGAAGTCGACCAGGAAGGCCACGCTGCCGTCTGGCTGGCGAATCAGGTTGGACTGCTTGACGTCACCGGTGGAGCGCAGGGTCTGCTTGACCCAGCCCAGGTCCGGTGCCTGGAACTGCTGCTCGTCGATGGTCCAGTGCAGGCGGTAGGCGTACTCGACCGGCTTGCCTGGCTCAGGCAGCGTCTCGGGGCTCCAGAAGGCCACGATGTTGTCGTTGGTTTCGTCGGCGGTCGGGATCTCGACCAGGTCGACGGTGCCCTTGCCCCAGTCGCCCTTAGGCTCGATCCAGGCGCTTGGGCGCTTCTGGTAGTTGTCGTCGAGGTCTTCGTAGTCGCTGAAGGCGCGCTGACGCTGCATCAGGCCGAAACCACGCGGGTTCTCGACGCTGAAGTTGCTCACGGCCAGGTGTTTCGGGTTGTTCAGCGGGCGCCACAGCCACTCGCCGTTGGCTGCGTGGATCGACAGGCCTTCGGAGTCATGCAGGGCCGGGCGGTAGTTGAGGACCTTGGACGGCTGGTTGGGGCCGAACAGGTACATGCTGGTCAGCGGCGCGATACCCAGGCGGCTGACGTGGTCACGCAGGTACACGCGCGACTGCACGTCGACCACGGTGTCGCTGCCCGGACGCAGGATCAGCTTGTAGGCGCCGGTGGAGCGCGGCGAGTCGAGCAGGGCGTAGATCACCAGGTGCTTGTCGGCCGGCTTGGGCTTTTCTACCCAGAACTCGGTGAAGCGCGGGAATTCCTCGCCCGACGGCAGTGCGGTGTCGATCGCCAGGCCACGGGCCGACAGGCCGTACACGTGGCCCTTGCCGACCACGCGGAAGTAGCTGGCCCCCAGCAGGGTCATGATCTCGTCCTGCTTGTCGGCCTTGTTGATCGGGTAGAGCACGCGGAAACCGGCGTAACCCAGGTTCTTGGTGGTTTCCGGGTCGTGCGGCACGTCACCGAACTCGAAGCGGCTCGGGTCGTACTTGATTTCCTCGACCTTGCTCGCCGTGACTTCGTTGATCTTCACCGGCGTGTCGAAATGCATGCCCTGGTGATAGAACGACAGCTTGAACGGGGTCTTGTCCTTGGCCCACTCGGCCTTTTCCTGCAGGAAGTGAATCTTCTGGTAGTCGGCGAACTTCATGTCGCGGAAGACTGCCGGCAGATTGCTTTTAGGTGCTTCGTACTTCTGGCCGGCCAGATCCTTTGCCTTGGCTGCAACATCGTCAAGATTGAATGCCCACAGCTGGCCCGCGCTCATCAGGCCGACCAGTGCGACACTGGCCATCAGGGCCTTGCGCAGCCGAGTGCCGGGGATACTTGATGCTTTTTGGGGACTAACAATCACGAGCAACCCTCGCCGAAAACAGATCATGAAACCAACGGCCAGCGACAAATGCCGGGTTGGCGAGCACTGTTCGGACCCCGTGAGGGCGTAATGATTCCCCAAACGGATCCAGACAATGCTCGAGTCAGAGTGAAACGAACCTGCGAACGCAGGCCCACGCAGCGCGCGATTATCCAGCAGGATGCGTTACAACGCATCAGGCTGAACCAACTATTTATCGTACAAAACCCCTTGTTTTCCTATAAACAAAGGGTTTTTTTACCTCATATTTGTAACAGAAATGTCACCGGGCCATCATTGACCAGGTGCACCTGCATGTCAGCCCCGAAACGCCCGCTGCCGACAACCGGGTGCTGGGCCTGGGCTTGCTGCAGCAAGTAGTCGAACAGCTCGGCGCCCAGCGCCGGTGGTGCGGCGCTCGAGAAGCTCGGGCGCATGCCGCTGCGGGTGTCGGCGGCCAGGGTGAACTGGGACACCAGCAGCAAGCCGCCGCCCACATCCTTGAGCGACAGGTTCATCTTGCCCTGCTCGTCGCTGAACACCCGGTAGTTGAGCAGCTTGTGCAACAGCTTATCGGCATGCTCGCGGGTATCTTCAGGCTCGACCGCCACCAGCACCAGAAGGCCCTGGTCGATGGCGCCGACGATTTCGCCGGCCACCTCTACCCGCGCGCCGCGCACGCGCTGCAACAGCCCCTTCATGCTTCTTCCAGGGGCAGGTCGAGCAGGCGCCGGGCCATCTGGTCGGCCGCGCGCACCAGCGCGTCGGTGATGCCCGGCTCGGACGCGGCGTGGCCGGCGTCGCGGATCACCTTGAGCTCGCTGTTGGGCCAGGCCTGGTGCAGCGCCCAGGCGTTGTCCAGCGGGCAGATCACGTCGTAGCGGCCATGCACGATCACCGCCGGCAGGTGGGCGATCTTGGGCATGTCGCGGATCAGCTGGTCGGGCTCGAGGAAGGCATCGTTCATGAAGTAGTGGCATTCGATGCGGGCGATCGACAAGGCCCGCTGCGGCTCGGAGAAGCGGTCGACCACCAGCGGGTTGGGGCGCAGGGTGGCAGTGCGGCCCTCCCAGGTGGACCAGGCCTTGGCGGCATGCATCTGGGCGATCTGGTCGTTGCCGGTGAGGCGCTTGTGGAAGGCCTTGACCAGGTCGCCGCGCTCCTCCGCCGGGATCGGCGCGATGTAGTCCTGCCAGTAGTCAGGGAACAGGCGGCTGGCGCCTTCCTGGTAGAACCACTGGATCTCCTGTGGGCGGCACAGGAAGATGCCGCGCAGGATCAGGCCATGCACGCGCTCGGGGTGGGTCTGGGCGTAGGCCAGGGCCAGGGTCGAACCCCACGAGCCGCCAAACAGCACCCACTTGTCGATGCCCAGGTGCTTGCGGATGCGCTCCATGTCCTCGACCAGGTGCCAGGTGCTGTTGTTCTCCAGGCTCGCGTGGGGCGTGGAGCGGCCACAGCCGCGCTGGTCGAAGGTGATGATGCGGTACAGGTTGGGGTCGAAGTAGCAACGGCTCTGGGCATCGCAACCCGCGCCCGGGCCACCGTGGATGAACACCACCGGCAGACCTTCTGGCGAGCCGCTCTCATCGACATACAGCACATGCGGCGCTTCCACGGCCAGATCGTGCCGGGCGTAGGGTTTGATCTGCGGGTAGAGGGTCTGCATTGCGCACTCCGTGTGAGGATATTGACTGCCGTTGGGCATCATAAACCTGAATTGCGCTCAGAGCATGTGTCTGACGCTAGATCATGCTACCCACAAGCCCAGCACCGCGCCCGATAGCCTCGCCGCTCCATCAAGCGAGGCTCTCTTATGACCAGCATCCCCCACCCTCAGCAACTGATCAGCGACAAGGCGCCGGCCTGGGTTGCCCACACCAGCCACCTGGAGCAGCAACACATGCGCGCGGCCCTGGGCGCCGTGCCGCCCTGGTTCGCCAAGGCCGCCCATGCCCAACCGGCGCTCGCTCGCACGCTGGCCGAGGACTACGCGGCCCTTCGCAAGGCGCAACAGCAGGCCGATGCGCTGTTCGCCTCGGTCCCCGACCTGGAACAGTTCGCCAGCCAACAGCTGGCGTCTGCCATCGAGGAGCGCTTCGGCCTGCCGCTGGACGTCGCCCGCACCTACCTGTTCAACGCCGCCAAGGCCGAGGCCTACCAGGCGAACATCGATGGCGACCCGATCGCCGGCGCCCAGCGGGCCTTCAAGCTCGCCACCCAGCCCTTGCTGCACTGTGCCCTGCAGAACTTCGAGGCGGCCGAGGCCCAGCCCGGGGGACTGGATGGCCAATCGCTGCAGGCGCTGGTGCTCGACAGCGATGAATTTCATGCCCTGCAACCCACCGGCAAGCCGCTGCCGATAGCCCCGCAGGCCTTCGCCAGCCTGGTACGCGAGCTGGACCTGGGCGGCCGCTACCAGGCGTTGCTCGAGGCGGCCTACGCACCTGGTGCCGACCAGACGCTCGCCGAGGTGGAACATTGCACCCTGCGCCTGGAGCTGCACAGGGCCTGCCTGAGCGGCATGATCGAGCAACCCCTGCATGAGGCCCTGCTGAAACTCGCCCGCGACGGCGCGGCCGATTACCTGGACAGCCCGCTGCGCTGCGCCTTCCTCAACCTGTTCGGCACGCCCTTTACCGGCGCACTGCTCATAGGCCTCGTGCCCTCCCCCGAGTGGCTGCTGAGCTACGACGTGGCGCGGCTGCCCTACAAGGATGTGCTGGTCACCTACCTGCCCGGCGCACAAGTGCCGCTGAAGGTGCACAACACCGTTCACCAAGCCCAGGCGCACCTGCGTGAACAGCTGTGGACCCTGGAGGTGAAACACCTGCAGCAAGGCGTACCGGCCCGCGACAGTGCGCAATTTATGGAAAAGCTGCGCGACTGCCTGCAGCCGATCGACTGGAGCACGGCACAAGCGCCAGGGCACCAGGGCGGCCAGGCCACGCGGATACGCGACCCCGAGGCCTGGGTGGAGGTGACGCTGCAGCCCTTCAACCGGCCATTGCTGGCCGAACTGGCCCGCCAGAAGCGCCAGCGGCGCCTGGACGATACCGCGTTCCACGCCGTGGCCACCGCGCAGGAAGACCAGAAAAGCGCCGAAAAACGCATGGCCTACTTCGCCCAGCTGGCGTTTGCCGCCTTGAATGTCGGCGCCTTCGTGGTCCCTGGCCTGGGGCCACTGATGCTGGGCTTGTCGTTCATCCAGCTGAGCTACGAGGTGTACGAGGGCGTCGAGCAATGGGCCGAGGGCGATCGCCAGCAAGCCTTCGCCTACCTGATGGACATCGTCGACAACCTCGTGCTCACCGCCGCGCTGGCTGGAGCCGGCGCAGGCCCGGGCACACCCGCCGTCGAGCGAATAGCCGTGGAAGTGCCCTCGTTCATCGAGGAGCTCGAGCCTGTGGTCATGCCCGATGGCACCGCCCGCCTCTGGCAGCCGGACGTTCAGCCGTTCGCCCACGACATCGTGTTGCCGGCCGGCCTGCAGCCAGATGAATTCGGCCTCTATCAGCATGAAGGCAAGACCTGGCTGGCACTCGATGGCAACACTTATTCGCTCAAGACCCCAGCCGACGGCGCGGGCTACCGCCTGGAGCACCCCGGCAAGGCGCTGAGCTACGAGCCGCCACTGCGCCACAACGGCGCAGGCGCCTGGCTGCACCCGGCAGACAGGCCCGAGCAATGGGGGGAGCTGACGCTGCTGCGCCGCGCCAGCCACCTTGGCGGGCAGTTCGACGAAGAATCGGCGCAGCGCATTCTGCGTGCCAGCGGCACCGAGGAAGATGCCCTGCGGCGGATACTTTGCGACAACCAGCGCCTGCCCGCGCAACTGGAAGATACCCTGGCGCGCTTCACGCTCTACCAAAGGCTGCAGGCAGCGCCCGAGCTGAGCGAGCGCAGCGTGTTCCAGGCGGCCTTCGAGCGCCACTACCAGCAGCTGCCCAAGCCGCAAAGCCCCGGCGCCGCAGCCATCCAGGCGCGCTACCCGCAGCTTCCGGCGCCGGTAATCGAAGAGCTGCTGCGCCATGCCAGCCCAGCCGAGCTGCAGGACCTGGCCAATGGCAAGGTGCCCCTGCGGCTCGCCGAAGAGATTCGCCCGCTGCAGCAGCACATCAGGCTGAACCGGGCCTACGAAGGGCTCTACCTTGAAAAGGTACGCAACTGGGACAGCGATGTACTGCTCCTGCACACCCTCGAGCAACTTGACGGATGGCCCACCGACATGCGCATCACCCTGGAACAGCACCAGTACTCGCCAGCCCAGGCCACCCACATCGGCAGCGGTGACGGGCCGGCAGCCACGTCGATCATCCGCGTGCAGGCAGGCTATGTGGTCATGGACAGCCAAGACCCTGAGCAGCTGGTTTCGCTTCACGCCTCGCTGCCTGACGCGGTGTTCGAGGCGTTGACCACCGCGCAGCGCGAGGCACTGGCGGTCGAGGATGCCAGGGCGCTGGAGCACCTGCTTGAACAAGCACCGCCACTGCCGCGCACGGCCCTGCGCCAGCTGCTGGCCATGCAGAGCGTGCGCCCAGGCTACCGCTCGCCGATGCGCCTGGCCGATGGCCGGCCGGGCTACCCACTGGGCGGCACGCGCCCGCGGGCAACCAGCCTCTCAAGGCACACCTTGCTCAATTCGATCCGCCAGGTCGGCCAGTACGTCCCCGTACCCCGGCCTGCCGAGCAGGCCCTCACAGCGCTGGAAAACACAAACCTGACCCGCGTGCAGATCGATGAAATGCTCCGCAACCTGCTAAGCCAACGCGACCAGCTGCAAAGCAGCCTGGCCGAGTGGCGAGCGCTGGCAGCCCTGTCGCCGCAGCGGCCCGCAGAAGACTTCGAACGGCTCATGAGTGCCGTCAGCCAGTACTGGTACGACCGCGCCTTCATCGCAGCCAGCGATGCAACCCCGCCTCTTCGCCTCGAACGCCTGTCATTGCCGGAATTCCCCCTTCCGCTGCCGGAATTCTTCACCGCCAGCGTGACGGACCTGCAGCTGATCCAGACGTCGCCCGAAAACTATGAAGGCTGGGGCCAGCACGGTCCGCAACTGACCAGCCTGCTTCGCCAGTTCCCCAACCTCAGGACCCTGCAGATCACCCGCCCCTACCACCCACAAGGCACGCCGTCGCCCTTCCAGTTCAGCTTGCCGGTGATTGCCCAGCAGCTGCCCGCGCTGGAGTCGCTGGAGCTGACCAACCAGAACATCTCGTTGTCCTCGACCGACATCGACAGCCTGGCGGGCCTGCGCCAGCTGCGACGGCTCGACCTGAGCGGCAACCGCTTGTCCGAGCAGTTCGTGCCGTCGTTCGATGAGCTGGCACTGGATTACCTGGGCCTCGACAACATGGGCCTGGACCATTGGCCCGCAGGGCTGGGGCACAACCCGGTGACCCAGGTGCGGCACATCGGCCTGCGCCACAACCAGATCAGGGTGCTGCCGTACTTCCTGCGCGAAAACCGCATCAGCGTCGCCGACCACGCGCTGATCTCGCTGCAGGGCAACCCGCTGTTCGAGGACGATATCCGCCGCGTGATGCTCAGCGCAGACGGCCGCGCCGCGCGCTTCGAGATGGACCAGACGCAGGCATTCACCAGGCACCTGGCCACCCTGCTGGAGCAACGCCAGCAATTGCGCGATGCCATCGACAACTACGTCAACGCCTCCAGCTCGAGCGCCCCGGTAAGCCAGGCGGTGATGGCTTCGCGCACGCGGATCGCCACCGAACTGAACGCGTTCTGGCACTACCAGGAGGTCGGCCTGACTCGGGCGGCGTTGCGCCTGAGCGATGTTTCCCTGGAGCACTTCCCCAGGTCCTTGCCGCCGTTTTTCAGCGAGCAAGTGCATAACCTTGCCCTGGAACGGGTCAGCGGCTCGACGGCGCAGCTGGAGGCCTTGCTCAGGCGCTTCCCAGGGGTCACGCGCCTGACCATCGACGATTACGTGCGCGCAGAGCAGACATTGCCGACCGCCCTACTGCGCCTGCCGGGGCTGACCGACATCGCCCTGCGCCGCTCGGGCCTGCTGATCGATCAGCAGGTGCTGGACACCCTCGGCCGCCTGCCCGCGCTCAATTCGCTGGACCTGACCAGCAACCGCATGGGCCCGATCAGCAGCGCGCCCCCGGCCCTGCAGGCGCTGCGCCGGCTGGACCTGAACGGCATGGCGCTGGACGCATGGCCGGCCTGGGTGGACAGCCTGCTGCCCCTGGAAATGCTCGACCTCAGTGACAACCGGCTCACCGACCTGCCCCCGCACATCCTGGCCAACCTGGACCACGACTTCCCCATCAGCTCGATCCTGCTGTTCGGCAACCCGCTGACCGAAGAAACCGTCAGCCGTGCCCGAGCCTCGTCGGACAGCCAGCGCAATGTCACCTTCGCCATCGACCTGTCGGACAGCATGAGCGACTCATCGGATGAAGGCATGTTCGCCGGTGGCCATTTCCACCTGCCCTTCCTCGACCCTATCGCCGACCTGCCCAATGTGAATGACTGGCTGCTCGCCTCGGCCGTGGAAAACGAGACCCTGCGCGATTGCTGGGCCACCCTGCAGACGATGCCCGAAGCCGAAAACCTCCTGGCCCTGGTCGGGCGCCTGCGCAATTCGGCGCCCTACCAGAACGGCAAGACGCGCGTGGCGCTGTGCGAGCGGGTGCGCAAGATACTGGTGAGCGCAGTGGTCGACCCGGACGACCTGGCGCTGTTCAGCCACCAGGCCAGGGAAGCGCTGCTGCAGGACAACGGCGACCAGACGTGCCACGACGGCGCCTTGCTGGTGTTCCAGAACATCGAGCTGTTCATCGCCAACCGGCGCCTGCAGATCGATGCGGCGGACACCGAGGCCAACCTCTATCGCGAACTGCGCCGCCTGTACCGCCTGCAGGCCCTGGATGACATCGCCAAGAGCGAAGCGGCCAACAGGGACGAGGCAGAGGTGCGCCTCACTTATCGTCGGGAGTTGAACGCGATGCTGGAGCTGGGCCAGCCCGACGACACCCTGCGCTACGCGATCAAGGCCAATATCGATGAGCTGGCCCATGCCGAACTGCAAGTGCAGCGAAGCGAGCTGGGCGAGGGTTTCCTGAATTTTGCCGCAGGCAACGAACGTTGGGTCCAGCACCTGCGCCAGGCCCATGCCCAGCGCTTTGCCGAGATCGAACAGGCCTACCAGGAGCAGGTGACGGCCTTGCCCGACCAGTACCCGGACAGGCCGCTCGAGGCGCTCGAAGAGCAGTTCAAGGCGCTGGAGCGCAGCAAGCAGGCACGTGATGCCCGCCTGATTCGCGAGCTCACGTCATTTGCAAACCCCGATCGCCGGCCGCGCTCATCGACCGAGTAAGCCCCCGCCCATCTGCGCGGCTGCTGTTCACCGGCCGCGCAGATTCCGCTCAAACACCTAGCGAGCGTAACGCTCGCGGCCCCACGCCAGCGCGGTTTCCAGCAACGTGCGCAGCACCGCCTGGGTGGGCTGCGCCAGGTCCTGGCGATAGGCGAAAGGCTCGACCTCCTCCATGTAGGTGCTTTGCGCCAGCTCCAGTTGCACCGCATGGACATGCCGGGCCGGGTCGCCGTAATGGCGGGTGATGTGGCCGCCCTTGAAGCGCCCGTTGAGCACATGCGTGTAGGCCCGCGCCTGGGCACAAACGCCTTGCAGCCGCTCGGCCAGTTCAGGGTCGCAGCTGGCACCGTTGAAGGTACCCAGGTTGAAGTCGGGCAGCTTGCCCTCGAACAGATGCGGGATCAGCGAACGGATCGAGTGGGCATCCCACAGCAGGGCATAGCCGAATTCGGCGCGCAGGCGTGCCAGCTCGTTTTCAATGGTCTGGTGGTAGGGCCGCCAGATCTGCTCCAGGTAGGTTTTGCGCGCGTCGGCGGGCGGCACCTGGCCTTCCTTGAACAGCGCCTCGCCCTCGAACAGCGTGGCCGGGTACAGGCCGGTGGTGGCGCCGGCGTACAGCGGCTTGTCGTCATCGGGCCGGTTCAGGTCGATGACGAAGCGCGAATACTCCGCCGCCACCACGCTGGCCCCAAGCTCGCGGGCGAAGTCGTACAGGCGCGGGATATGCCAGTCGGTGTCGGGCAGGCTACGCGCCTCGTCCACCAGGCCATCGCGCACGGCCGGGGTCAGTTGCAGGCCCGCGTGGGGCATGCTGATCAGCAGGGGCAAACGGCCCTGGTGGAAACTCAATACCTTGTCCATCTCGCCTCGCTCAATTGGAGATTTCGTGGCCCTTGCGCACCACGCGCTTGGGCAGGTCGCCGCCCAGCCAATAGGCCAGGTCAGCGGGGCGCTCGATCTGCCAGGCGACGAAGTCGGCGACCTTGCCGGCCTCCAGCGACCCATGGCTGTGGCCCAGGCCCAGGGCCGTGGCGGCATGTACGGTAACGCCGGCCAGGGCTTCTTCCGGGGTCATGCGAAACAGCGTGCAGCCCATGTTCAGCATCAGCCGCAGGGACAGCCCAGGCGAAGTGCCGGGGTTGAGGTCGCTGGCCAGGGCGATTTTCACGCCGTGGCGGCGCAAGGCGTCCATCGGCGGCAGCTGGGTTTCGCGCAGGAAGTAGAAGGCGCCCGGCAACAGCACGGCGACGGTGCCAGCCTTGGCCATGGCCATGGCATCTTCTTCGGTCATGAATTCCAGGTGGTCGGCAGACAGCGCCTGGTAGCGCGCCGCCAGGCTGGAGCCGTGCAGCGACGACAGCTGCTCGGCATGCAGCTTGACCGGCAGGCCCAGCTCGCGCGCCTTGATGAACAGCCGCTCGACCTGCGCCGGGGAAAACGCCAGGTGCTCGCAGAAGGCGTCGACCGCATCCACCAGCCCTTCTTCGGCCAGGGCCGGGAGCATTTCATCGCAGATGTGCGCGATGTAGTCGTCCGCCCGGCCGGCGTATTCCGGCGGCAAGGCATGGGCGGCCAGGCAGGTGGCGCGAACGGCCAGCGGCAGCTCTTCGGCCAGGCGCCGGGCCACGCGCAGCATCTTGCGCTCGTTGGCCAGGTCCAGGCCGTAGCCGGACTTGATCTCGAGGGTGGTCACGCCGTCGCGCATCAGCGCCTGCACGCGCTGGCGGGCGCTGGCGAACAGTTCGTCTTCGCTGGCGGCGCGGGTGGCGCGCACGGTGCTGGCGATGCCGCCACCCTGGGCGGCGATCTCGGCATAGCTCACGCCCTGCAGGCGCTGCTCGAACTCGCCGCTGCGGTTACCGCCGAACACCGCGTGGGTGTGGCAGTCGATCAGGCCCGGGGTGACCCAGGCGCCATTGAGGCCGACCGTGCGGGCGAAATCCAGCGCCGGCAGGTCGGCGCGCGGGCCGATCCACTCGATCAGGCCGGCGTTGCTGACGATGGCGGCGTCCTCGATGACCGAGTAGCTGCCCTGGGCCATGGTGGCCGCGTGGCAATGCTGCCAGAGGGTTCTCATACACAAACTCCGATGTTCATCGCTGTTCTGCCGGGGCACTTGTGGGAGCTGTGGGAGCCGGCTTGCCGGCGATCACCGGCACAGCCGGTGCCATGCTCCGCGGTGCATTCATCGCCGGCAAGCCGGCTCCCACATCTGCCCTGGCCGCATTTACAGGCTTGGCAACACGCCGGCCGGCAACAGCGCGGTCAGCTTGCCTTCGGCCAGCAAGGCACTGGCCGCCTCGATATCCGGCGAGAAGAAGCGGTCATGGTCGTAGTGCGGCACCTCGCGGCGCAGCACCTGGCGCGCCTGCTCCAGCTTCACCGAGGTTTTCAGCCCCTCGCGCAGGTCCAGGCCCTGGCAGGCGCCGAGCCATTCGATGGCCAATACGCCCCGGGTGTTCTCGGCCATTTCCCACAAGCGCTTGCCGGCGGCCGGGGCCATCGACACGTGGTCTTCCTGGTTGGCCGAAGTCGGCAGGCTGTCGACGCTGTGGGGGTGCGACAGCGCCTTGTTCTCGCTGGCCAGGGCCGCTGCGGTGACCTGGGCGATCATGAAGCCGGAGTTGACCCCGCCGTTTTCCACCAGGAACGGTGGCAGCTGCGACATGTGCTTGTCCATCATCAGCGAGATGCGCCGCTCGCTCAGCGCGCCGATTTCGGCAATCGCCAGGGCCAGGTTGTCGGCGGCCATGGCCACTGGCTCGGCGTGGAAGTTGCCGCCCGACACCACATCGCCTTCGGCGGCGAACACCAGCGGGTTGTCCGACACTGCGTTGGCCTCGATGCCGAGCACTTCGGCAGCCTGGCGCAACTGGGTCAGGCAGGCGCCCATGACCTGCGGCTGGCAGCGCAGCGAGTACGGGTCCTGAACCTTGCCGCAGTTTTTGTGCGACTGCGACACCTCGGTGGACTCGCCCAGCAGGTCGCGGAAGCACGCCGCAGTATCGATCTGGCCCAGCTGGCCACGGGCGGCATGGATGCGCGCATCGAATGGCGAACGCGAACCCAGCACGGCCTCCACCGTCAGGCCGCCGCAGGCAATGGCGGCGGCGAACAGGTCTTCGGCCTGGAACAGGCCACGCAAGGCGTAGGCGGTGGAAGCCTGGGTGCCGTTGAGCAGCGCCAGGCCCTCCTTGGCGGCCAGCGTCAGCGGCTCGAGGCCGGCCACGGCCAGGGCTTCATTGGCAGGCAGCCATTCACCCCGGTAGCGCGCCTTGCCTTCGCCAAGCAGCACCAGCGACATGTGCGCCAACGGCGCCAGGTCGCCGGAGGCGCCCACCGAGCCCTTGAGCGGGATGTGCGGGTAGACCTCGGCATTGACCAGGGCGATCAGCGCATCGATGACCTTGCGGCGAATGCCGGAAAAACCACGGCCCAGGCTGTTGATCTTCAGCACCATGATCAAGCGCACCATGGCGTCGTCCAGCGGCGCGCCGATGCCGGCGGCGTGGGACAGCACCAGCGAGCGCTGCAGGTTCTCCAGGTCATGGCTGGCGATGCGGGTCGAGGCCAGCAGGCCGAAACCTGTGTTGATGCCGTAGGCCGTGCGGTCTTCGGCGATGATCCGCTCGACGCAGGCGACGCTGGCATCGATGGCAGCGCCAGCACTGGCATCCAGGCTCAGCTGCATCGGCGCCAGGTGGATACGGCGTAGCTGGGCCAGGGTCAGGCGGCCGGGCACAAGGTTCAACGCTTCCATGTTCAGACTCCTTTGCGTGTTCAGTGCAGCGCCGGCAGCACCGGCTGCGGCCCTTGCGAAGCTTTCAGAAGCGCGGCGGCGCGGGCGATGTCGGGGGCCAGCCAGCGGTCTTCCAGGTAGGCCGGCACCTGTTCGCGCAGCAGGCGCCAGGCGGCCTCGGTGCCGGCGCCGAAGCGCTGTTCCTTGAGGAATTCGAAGGCTTGGGCGGCCAGCAGGTATTCGATGGCCAGGACCTGCGTGCAGTTCTCCAGCACCTGGTGCAGCTTGAGCGCGGCATTGGTGCCCAGGCTCAGGTGGTCTTCCTGCAGGCCCGAGGTCACGTAGTTGTCGAGCACCGCCGGTTGCGCCAGCTGGCGGTTCTGCGCGCACAGCGAGGCGGCCACGTACTGGGCGATCATCATCCCCGAGTTGACCCCTGGGTTGCTCACCAGGAACGCCGGCAGGCCGCTGACCAGCGGGTTGACCAGGCGATCCAGGCGGCGCTCGGCGATCGAGCCGATCTCGGCCATGGCAATTGCCAGCAGGTCGGCGGCCATGGCCACCGACTGGCCGTGGGGGTTGGCCTGGGAAACCACCCGGAAGTCGCCCGGGGTGCCCAGCAGCAGCGGGTTGTCGTTGGCGCCGTTGAGCTCCGCCTCGATCTGCCGGGCGGCGTGGGCCAACTGGTCACGGGCGGCGCCGTGCACCTGCGGGATGGAGCGGATGCTCAGGGCGTCCTGGGTGCGGATGCCTTTGCTCGAGGCGATCACTTCGCTGCCCGCGAGCAGGGCGCGCAGGTTCTCGCCCACCACCTGCATGCCCGGGTGCGGCTTGAGCGCGATGATTTCAGGGTCGAAGGCGGCGATCTGCCCACGCAGGGCCTCGAAGCTCATGGCGCCGATCACGTCGGCCCATTGCAGCAGGCGGCTGGCATCGTCCAGCGCCAGGCTGGCCAGGCCAGTCATGCACGGCGTGCCATTGACCAGGCACAGGCCGTCCTTGGCGCCCAGCTGCACCGGCTCGAGGCCTTCGGCGGCCAGCGCTGCTGCGGCCTCGACCACCTGCCCGCGGTAGCTGACCTTGCCGATGCCCAGCAGGCAGACGCCGACGTGGGCCATGTGGGTCAGGTAACCCACCGAGCCCTGGGACGGCACCTGCGGGGTGATGCCGTGGTTGAGCAGCGCCAGCAGCGCCTCGACCACGCCGCGCTGGATCCCGGACTTGCCGTGGCTGTAGTTGGCGACGGCGGCGCAGATGATCGCCCGCGCCTGCTCATCGGGCAGCGCCGGGCCGACGCCGCAGGCGTGGCTGAGCAGGGTGTTGCGCGACAGCGCCGCGAGCTGTTCGCCCTGCAAGGATACGTTGCACAGCGCGCCGAGCCCGGTGTTGACGCCATAGGCGCGCTCACCGCTGTCGACGATATGGCGCACGATGGCCTGGGCGTTGTCGATGCGCGCCCACACCTGCGGCGCCAGCTCCAGGCGCGCGCCATGGCGGGCCACGGCGGCGATGTCCTGCCAGCGCAGCGCGGCGCCGGTGATGACCACGGTTGCAACTTGCGACATGGGGCTCCTCATACCGCGACCGCGCGGCGCTGGACGAAGCGGTCGACATACTCGTCGGCCGGGTTGTGAAGGATCTGCTGCGGCGTGCCAACCTGGATCAGGCGGCCGTCCTTGAGAATGGCGATGCGGTTGCCGATGCGCACCGCCTCGTCCAGGTCGTGGGTGATGAACACGATTGTCTTGTGCAGGGTCTTCTGCAGCTCCAGCAACTGGTCCTGCATTTCGGCGCGGATCAGCGGGTCGAGGGCGCTGAACGCCTCGTCCATGAGGATGATGTCGGTGTCCGCCGCCAGCGCCCGGGCCAGGCCCACACGTTGGCGCATGCCGCCGGAGAGCTGGTGCGGGTACTTCTTCTCGTAGCCTTTCAGGCCCACGGTCTCGATCCACTGCATGGCACGCTCGGCGCACAGCTGCTTGCTCTCGCCGCGCACCTTCAGGCCATAGGCGACGTTGTCCAGCACGTTGCGGTGCGGCAGCAGGCCGAAGCTCTGGAACACCATGCTGATCTTGCGCCGGCGAAATTCGCGCAGGGCCTGCATGTCGTACTGCAGGATGTCTTCGCCATCGACCAGGATCTGCCCGCTGGTGGGGTCGATCAGGCGGTTGAAGTGGCGCACCAGGGTCGACTTGCCCGAGCCGGACAGGCCCATGATGACGAAGATCTCGCCGCTGCCGATCGACAGCGACAGGTCGTTGACCCCGACCACGCAGCCGGTCTGCGCCAGCACCTGCTCCTTGCCCTGCTGGTTGCGGATCATCTGCAGGGCCTCGTCGGCACGGTCGCCGAAGATCTTGAAGACGTTCTTCACTTCGATCTTGCTGATCGCCTGCGTGCTCATTTGCTCACCTCATGGCGTGGCCGGCCGTAGGCCTGGGTAATGCGGTCGATCACCACCGCGAGAATGACGATGGCCAGGCCCGCTTCCAGGCCGCGACCGACGTTGAGGGTCTGGATGCCCACCAGCACGTCTTCGCCCAGGCCACGGGCGCCGATCATCGAAGCGATCACCACCATCGACAGGGCCATCATGGTGGTCTGGTTGATGCCGGCCATGATGCTCGGCAGCGCCAGCGGCAGCTGCACGCCGAACAGTTGCTGCCAGCGGTTGGCGCCGAAGGCGTTGATCGCCTCCATCACTTCGCCATCCACTTGGCGAATCCCCAGGTCGGTGAGGCGGATCAGCGGCGGCGCGGCGTAGATCACCGTGGCGAAGATCGCCGGCACCTTGCCCAGGCCGAACAGCATCAGCACCGGGATCAGGTACACGAAGCTGGGCATGGTCTGCATGATGTCGAGCAGCGGCATCAGCACCGCGCGCAGGCGGTTGCTGCGCGCCGAGAGGATGCCCAGCGGGATGCCCACCAGCACCGAGATCAGCGTGGCCACCAGCATCAGCGCCAGGGTCTGCATCAGCTTGTCCCACAGGCCGACGGCGCCGACCAGGAACAGCAACCCGGTGATGACCAGGGTTGGCAGGATGCGCCGGGTGGCGTGCCAGGCGATCAGCGCCACCACGCCGAGCATCAGCCACCAGGGGGTGGCGCGCAGGGCGCCTTCGAGGCTGACGATGGCCCACAGCAGGGTGTCGGAAATGTGCCGGAACACGTCGCCATAGTTGGTCACCAGGGCGTCGACCCAACCGTTGACCCAGTCGGCGATGGAAAATGTCAGGTTGTCAGGAAACATAGGTTCCACTCATCAGCTGTGGACGCTCAAAGCGCCGCGTTGATCTTCTTGGCAGCCTCATCGCTGACCCAGGCCTGCCAGACTTCAGGATGTTCCTTGAGGAACGCCTTGGCCAGTGCGGGCGACTCGATGCGCTCCTTGGTCATGCGTGCCAGGTTCTGGTTCAGCAGGTCGATCGGCAGGTTGACCTTCTCCAGCACCGCGACCAGCTCAGGGGCTTGTTCGTGGAAGGTCTTGGACAGGCCGACCTTGATCGACACCGATTTATCCACACCCGGTTTTTCCTGCAGCTTGACCAGGTCGACCTGGCCCATCAGCGGGGTTGGGGTCCAGTAGTAGAACAGAATAGGCTCGCCGCGCTTGTAGCTCGACAGTACCGCGGCATCCAGCGCCGGGCCGGTGCCGGGGCGGAAGTTGGTGTAGCTGCTTTCCAGGCCGTAGTCCTTGAGCATCTGGCTGTTGTCCAGTTCGCAGGTCCAGCCGGCCGGGCAGTTGTAGAAGCGGCCTTTGCTCGGCTCTTCCTGGTCTTTGAAGACGCTGGCGTACTTGGCCAGGTCGGCGACATTCTTCAGGTCCGGCGCCTTGGCTTCGAGCTTGCGCTTGGCGTCGCCTTCGATCACGTAACGGGGCACGTACCAGCCCTCCTCCGCGCCCAGCACCGGGGCGCCGACGCCGACCACCTTGCCGGCAGCCTCGGCCTTCTTCCAGACCTCGCTGCGGCCGACCCACTCTTCGGCGAACACCTGGATATCGTTGGTGCCCAGGGCGTTTTCCATGGTGATGGAGTTACCGGGCAGGCTATCGGTCTCGCAGCCGTAGCCGTTCTTCAATACGAATTGCATCACGTCGGTCAGCAGCATGCCGCTTTCCCAGTTCAGCCCGGCGAACTTCACCGGCTTGCCAGACTCGCACCAGCCAGCCGCCTGGCTGCTGCCGGCGAAGCCGAGCAGGCCAAGGGTGAATAGCGAGGCAAGCAAGGTCTTGTTGGTTTTCATTGCGTGACGCTCCCAAACTTGAAAGTGGAAATCGGCAGTCCTTGCAAGAAAAAGGGCCGATTCGGGCCCGCTGTGCGGCCCTATCGCTGGCAAGCCAGCTCCCACATGTCCGTGGGAGCCGGCTTGCCGGCGATAGGGCTGCGCAGCAGCCCCAAGGGCCTGTCAGCCAGTAATCATCGGCAGGTTCAACCCCTGCTCTTTGGCACAATCGATTGCAATCTGGTACCCCGCATCGGCATGGCGCATCACCCCGGTAGCCGGGTCGTTGGTCAGCACGCGGGCAATGCGCTCGGCCGCCTCATCGGTGCCGTCGCAAACAATCACCATGCCAGAGTGCTGCGAGAAGCCCATGCCGACACCGCCGCCGTGGTGCAGGGAGACCCAGGTCGCGCCGCTGGCAGTGTTGAGCAGGGCATTGAGCAGCGGCCAGTCGGACACGGCGTCGGAGCCGTCCTGCATGGCTTCGGTTTCGCGGTTGGGGCTGGACACCGAACCGGAGTCCAGGTGGTCGCGGCCGATCACGATCGGCGCCGACAGCTCGCCGCTGCG
>NZ_DJTF01000196.1:0-5370 GCF_002438125.1 Pseudomonas sp. UBA6315 | reverse complement strand
CGCGGTGCTTTCGCCGACCGCCGCCGTGGGGGTTTCGGCCATTGCCCAGGACCGCTTGCCGTCCCCGCCGATGCCCATGCTGCAGGGCGAGGCGCGGATTAACGACGCCGCGGGCCTGGTGACCTTCAAGTTCGCCCTGGCCGCAGCGATCACCGGGGCCTTCTCGCTGGCCGATGCCAGCTTCAGTTTCGTCCTGGTGGCCCTGGGTGGCCTTGCGGTCGGCGTGGCCCTGAGCTGGTTGATCGGCCGCCTGCGGGCCTGGATGATCGCCCGTGGCTGGGATGACCCGGCCACCCACGTGGTGTTCATGTTGCTGCTGCCCTTTGCCGCCTATGTGCTGGCCGAGCGCCTGGGCGTTTCCGGCATCCTCTCGGCGGTGGCGGCCGGCATGATGCAGAGCTGGCTCGACCTGCTGCCCCGGCAGACCAGCACCCGCCTGCTCAACCGCAGTGTGTGGTCGCTGTTGGAGTTTGCGTTCAACGGCCTGATCTTCCTGCTGCTGGGCCTGCAACTGCCGGACATCATCAAGGCCGTGGTCAGCCACGAAACCACCGTATGGCCGACCCTGGCCTGGCGTTGCCTGGATGTGCTGGCGATCTTCGCGGCACTGGTGCTGCTGCGCTTCATCTGGGTGCAGAGCATCTGGCGCGCGATTGGCGTGGTTCGCCGGTGGCGGGGCAAGCCGGCCCTGGTGCTGATGCCGACGGCGCGCTCGTGCTGGTTGCTGACCTTGGGCGGCGTGCGCGGGGCGGTGACCCTGGCCGGCGTGATGTCGGTGCCGCTGCTGATCAGTGCAGGGGTGGCGTTTCCCGAGCGGGACTTGCTGATCTTCATTGCCGCCGGGGTCATCCTGCTGTCGCTGATCAGTGCCTGCATTGCCCTGCCGTTCCTGCTGCGCGGGGTGACCCGAACGCCCGACGAGCGGTTGCACCAGGAAGTGCTGGACGCCTGGCGGCGCACGGTCGAGGCGGCGATCCATGCCTTGGAGGCGGAAGAGGTGATTGACGCCAGCGCACCGCAGGATGCGGCGCAGGCGACCATGGCCACCGAGCTCAAGGCCAGGTTGATGGCCGAGTATCGCGATGAGCTGAACAGCTACAACGACACGGCCGAGGCGCGGGCGCTGGCCGAGCAGATGGACTTGCTGGAGCGGCGTTTGCGTTTGCGTGCGCTGCGGGCGCAGCGGCTGGAGCTGTACAACCTGCATCGCCAGCACCTGGTGGGTGATGAGGTGGTGCGGCAGGTGTTGGGGGAGCTGGATATGAGCGAGGCGAACCTGGGGGCGGTCAAGTAGTGCCCTGGGGCTGCTTTGCAGCCCAATCGCCGGCAAGCCGGCTCCCACAAGTTTGAGCCCAGCGCAGCCCCTGTGGGAGCCGGCTTGCCGGCGATTGGGCCGCAAAGCGGCCCCCGCTCAGTCAGCGATTTTGCAGGAACTCGCGAATCCGCTCTGCCGCCTCGATGCACTCGGCCAGTGGCGCAACCAGTGCCATGCGCACGCGCCCGGCCCCTGGGTTCACACCATCCACCTCACGCGACAGGTACGAGCCCGGCACCACGGTCACATGCTGCGCCTCGAACAGGTCGCGGGTGAAGTCGGCATCGCAGCCCGGCACCTTGGCCCACAGGTAGAAGCTGCCATCGGGCCGCTGCACGTCCATGACCGGCTGCAGGATATCCAGCACGGCATCGTACTTGGCCCGGTACTGGTCGCGGTTGGCGCGCACATGGGCTTCGTCCTGCCAGGCGGCGACGCTGGCCAGCTGGGTCTGCACCGGCATCGCGCAGCCATGGTAGGTGCGGTACAGCAGGAACGGCTTGATGATCTCTGCGTCACCGGCGACGAAGCCCGAGCGCAGGCCTGGCAGGTTGGAGCGCTTGGACAGGCTGTGGAACACCACGCAACGCTTGAAGTCGCTGCGGCCAAGCTGCGCGCAGGCGCTGAGCAGGCCCGGCGGTGGCGCGTCTTCGTCGAAGTACAGCTCGCTGTAGCACTCGTCGGCGGCAATCACGAAGTCATGCTCGTCGGCCAGGGCAATCAGTTTTTTCAGGGTGTCCATCGGCACCAGTGCGCCGGTGGGGTTGCCTGGCGAGCACAGGAAGAGGACCTGGCAACGCTGCCAGACTTCGGCCGGCACGGCATCGAAGTCGGGGTTGAAGCCGTTGCTTTCCAGGCATGGCAGGTAATGCGGGGTGGCGCCGGCGAGCAGCGCTGCGCCTTCGTAGATCTGGTAGAACGGGTTGGGGCTGACCACCAGGCCATCATCGGCGCGGTTGACCACGGCCTGGGTGAAAGCGAACAGCGCTTCGCGGGTACCGTTGACCGGCAGGATATGGCGGTCGGCATCCAGCCAGCCGGCCGGCACGCCGAAACGCCGCTCGCACCACTGGCCGATGGCCTGGCGCAAGGCCGGCAGGCCCAGGGTGCTGGGATAGACCGCCAGCTTGTCGAGGTTGTCGGCCATGGCCTTGGCGACGAAGGCCGGCGATTCGTGCTTGGGCTCACCGATCGAAAGCGCAATGGCGCGCTTGTCCGCCGCGGGTTTCACGCTGCCCAGCAGGGCGCGAAGTTTCTCGAACGGGTAGGGCTGAAGCTGGGTCAAGGCGTGGTTCATCGGCGCAAGGTCTCGTCAATCGTCTTATCGTTGAATCGTTAAATGTTCATGCGGGTCGGGCTGGGCTCGCTGGCCTGGCCGGCCTGCAGCTGCTGCACGATGGCTTCCTGCAGGCGGCTGCACAGCTGCGGGTCGGACAGCGGCTGGTTGTCGGCGTCGGTGATGAAGAACACGTCCTCGACGCGCTCGCCGAGGGTGGCGATCTTGGCGTTCTGCAGCGACAGGTCGAACTCCAGGAAGATGCGCCCGAGCCGCGCCAGCAGGCCGGGGCGGTCCGGTGCGGTGATCTCGAGGATGGTCACCGGCCGCTGGGCATCGTTGAGGATGGTCACCTGCGGCGGGAAGTTGAAGTGCTTGAGCTGGCGCGGCACCCGGCGCTGGATGATGGTCGGGTAGTCCTCGGGGTTGCGCAGCGCTTCGGTGAGCCCGTCGCGGATCTGCTTGACCCGCTGCGGGTTGTCGCCGATCGAGCCGCCGTCGTTGTCCAGCACGATGTAGGTATCGAGGGTGAACTGGCTGCTCGAGGTGATGATCCGCGCGTCATGGATGTTCAGGTTGAGCTGCGACATGGCCGCCACGGTCACGGCGAAGAAGTCGTGCTGGTCGGGGGCGTAGATGAAGATCTGCGTGCCGCCCTCGAACTCGCGGGAGGTGGTTTCCTTGATCAGCACCAGCGGGCCGCCATCGGCAGGCTGCTGGAGGATCGCGTCACTGTGCCAGGCCACGTCGGCGGCGGTGTGCTTGAGGAAGTAGTCGTCGCCCAGTTGCGACCAGAGCTGCTCGACGTCGTCCGGGTCGGTGCCTTCGCGGATCAGGATGTCCAGCGCCGCGCTCTGGGTCTGGCGAATCTGCTCTTCACGGTCGAGCGGGTTTTCCAGGCCGCGGCGCAGGGCACGCTTGGTCTCGGTGTAGAGCTGGCGCAGCAGGCTGGCGCGCCAGGAATTCCACAGGCTGGGGTTGGTGGCGTTGATGTCGGCCACGGTCAGCACGTACAGGTAGTCCAGGCGCGTCTCGTCGCCCACGTGCAGGGCGAAATCGTTGATCACCTGCGGGTCGGACAGGTCCTTGCGCTGGGCGGTGGTCGACATCACCAGGTGGTTCTGCACCAGCCAGACGATCAGCCGGCTGTCCCAGGCTGGCAACTGGTGGCGTTCGCAGAACTTCTGCGCATCCACCGCGCCGAGCTCGGAGTGATCGCCCTGGCGGCCCTTGCCGATGTCGTGGTACAGGCCGGCCAGGTAGATCAGCTCGGGCTTGGGCAGGCGGCCCATGAGCTTGCTGGCCAGCGGGAATTTCTCGGACACCGGCGTGTACTGCAGCTTGCGCAGGTGCTTGATGAGGTTGAGGGTGTGCGCATCGACCGTATAGATGTGGAACAGGTCATGCTGCATCTGCCCGACGATCAGGCCGAACTCCGGCAGGTAGCGCCCGAGGATGCCGTAGCGGTTCATCCGCCGCAGGTTGCGATGGATGCCGATTTCGCACTTGAACAGCTCGATGAACAGGCTGGTGTTGCGAATGTCGTTGCGGAAAGTGTCGTCGATCAGGTGCCGGTGCTCGCGCAGCAGGCGCACGGTGTCGGCGCGCACGCCCTTGATCTCCGGGTGCTGGGCCATCAGCACGAAGATCTCCAGCATGGCGAACGGGGTGCGCTTGAACACGTTGGGCCTGACCGCTTCGATGTAGCCGTCGTGCAGGCGGAAGCGGGCATTGAGCGGCTGGGTGGTGCCGCTGTCGTCATCGGCGAGGATGACTTCCTCGAAGTGCTGGATGATCAGGTCGCACAGCTGGCTGATGCTCATCACCACCCGGTAGTACTGCTGCATGAACTGCTCGATGGCGCGCTTGGGGTTCTCGTCGCTGTAGCCGAGCAGCGCGGCGATGCTGCGCTGGTGGTCGAACAAAAGGCGGTCTTCGGCGCGCCCGGCCAGCATGTGCAGGGCGTAGCGCACCTTCCACAAGAAGTCCTGGGAGGAGGCCAGCAGCTCGTTTTCGCTTTCCAGCAGAAACCCTTCGCCGGCCAGTGCATGCAGGTTCAGCGTGCCGTACTGGCGGCGGGCCACCCAGAGCACCGTCTGGATGTCGCGCAGGCCGCCGGGCGAGCCCTTGACGTTGGGTTCGAGGTTGTATTCGGTGTCGTTGTACTTGTGATGGCGGGCCTTGAGCTCGGCACGCTTGGCCAGGAAGAATTCCTTGCTCGGCCACATGTGCGCGGTGCTGGTGACGTCCAGCATGCGCTGGCGCAATGCCTCGGGGCCGGCGATGGTGCGGCTTTCCATCAGGTTGGTGATGACCGTCAGGTCGGCGCGCGCCTGTTCGGCGCATTCATCGACGGTGCGCACGCTCTGGCCGACTTCCAGGCCGATGTCCCACAGCAGGGTGAGAAAGCGCTCGATGGCATCGCGGTACTGTTCATGCTCGGCGGCGCCCAGCAGGATCAGCAGGTCGATGTCCGAGTGCGGGTGCAGTTCGCCGCGCCCGTAGCCGCCCACGGCGATCAGGGCGATACCGCTAGGGTCGCCCCAGTCGAACTGCTTCCAGGCCTGTTGCAGGATGTTGTCGACGAGCCACGCGCGGTCCTCGATCAGGCGGCGGATTTCGCGGCCTTCGCGAAAACGCTTGTCGAGCACCTCGCCGGCCTGGCGGATGGCTTTCTTGAAGGCGGCAATGGGGCTCGCCTTGAGGGCCAGTTCCGCCTGGAACTGGCCGCGGTCGAACAGCTCGGGATCCACCTGGGGCATCGCGTCGCGTTCCTGTC
>NZ_DJTF01000003.1:0-7853 GCF_002438125.1 Pseudomonas sp. UBA6315 | reverse complement strand
ACAGTCTGTTTCGGGCCAATCTATCCTGTGCCAGATGGACTGCCCGCCTTGGTGCATGACTGATAACTGATGAAAAGCAGTTGCGCCCACCTCAATATCGAAAGAAACAAACAAGGCGGGCAGTGGAGACCTCACAGGAGCGACTGGCCCGAAACAGACGGTGGGAGCGGGCTTGCCCGCGATGCGCCGCCCGCACGGCGCTCGGTCTCACAGGCGCCACACCTCTCAAGCCAACCACCTGTTGGCCCTGATGCAATCTCACCCCACCACACAACCCGCTAGCAGACAAGCTATCTGTTGTCGAGATATGGCTGGGCCAGTCCTTTGCGTATACTGCAACCTATGTTCGCCCACACTGCTTTGCGCCAGCGTTGCGCCAAATGGCTCTTCGCAACCGGACTCTTTCTGATGCTCGGTGCCTGTGTTGAAAAACCCAGCACCCTCGAGCGCGTGAAGGAGGATGGCGTGCTGCGTGTAATTACCCGCAACAGCCCGGCCACCTACTTCCAGGACCGCAACGGCGAAACCGGCTTCGAATACGAACTGGTCAAGCATTTTGCCGACGATCTCGGCGTCAAGCTGGAGATCGAGACGGCCGACAACCTCGACGAGCTGTTCGATGACCTCGGCAAGCCCTCCGGCCCGGTACTGGCGGCAGCGGGCCTGGTCAGCAGCGAGCGGCGCAAGGCCCAGGCCAAGTTCTCCCACCCCTACCTCGAAGTGACCCCGCAGGTCATCTACCGCAACGGCCGGCCGCGCCCCACCGACGCCAAGGGCCTGGTGGGCAAGAAGATCATGGTGCTCAAGGGCAGCAGCCACGCCGACCAGCTGGCCGAGCTGAAAAAGCAGTACCCGGGCCTGGAATACGAAGAATCCGATGCGGTCGAGGTGGTCGACCTGCTGCGCATGGTCGATGAAGGCCAGATCGACCTGACCCTGGTCGATTCCAATGAACTGGCGATGAACCAGGTGTACTTCCCCAACGTGCGGGTCGCCTTCGACCTGGGCGACACCCGCGACCAGCGCTGGGCAGTGGCGGCAGGCGATGACAACAGCCTGCTCAACGAGGTCAACGAATACCTCGACAAGGCGCAGAAGAACGGCACCCTGCAGCGCCTGAAAGACCGCTACTACGGCCATGTCGACGTACTGGGCTATGTCGGTGCCTATACCTTCGCCCAGCACCTGCAGCAGCGCCTGCCCAAGTACGAGAAGCACTTCAAGAGCTACGCCAAGGTCGAGCAGGTCGACTGGCGCCTGCTGGCGGCGATCGGCTACCAGGAATCGATGTGGCAGCCCGAGGTCACCTCCAAGACCGGCGTGCGCGGCCTGATGATGCTGACCCAGCGCACTGCCCAGGCCATGGGCGTGTCCAACCGCCTGGACCCCCGCCAGAGCATCCAGGGCGGCGCCAAGTACTTCATGAAGATCAAGGCCGAGCTCGACGACAGCATCCAGGAGCCAGACCGCACCTGGTTCGCCCTGGCCGCCTACAACGTCGGCACCGGCCACCTGGAAGACGCCCGCACGCTGGCCAAGCGCGAGAAGCTCAACCCGAACAAGTGGCTGGACGTGAAGAAGATGCTGCCGCGCCTGTCGCAGAAGCAGTGGTACCGGCAGACCAAGTACGGTTATGCCCGCGGGGGCGAGCCGGTGCACTTCGTGGCCAACATCCGCCGTTACTACGACATCCTCACCTGGGTGACCCAGCCGCAGCTCGAAGGCCAGATGGCCGAGGGCAACTTGCATGTGCCTGGGGTGAACAAGGACAAGCCGGCGGAACAGTCGCCGCCGATGTAATTGCTTCGCTCCCCCGTTTGATTGTTCCCGCCATAACATCCTGTTCCTGTCACAGCTACTGATAAAACTGTCAGTAGCGAATGACCGCGCACCCTAATAGATTCTGAGCCTCCATTATCCAGACAGGGTGAGAGTCATGAACAAGACACAACGCTCGATCAGCGCATCTTTTTTGACTTTTGCATTTGCCGCACTGGCGAATCAAGCGAGCGCTGCCGACTCATCGTCTTTAGATAAATTGCAAATGTACAAAAATAACAATGGCGCTGTTTGCGGTACTTATGACCTCCCCACCTCCGGAGCCCAATACCTTGGCGATAACGCCTGCAAGAACGACGAGGTCTATCGATTTCTCGTAAACAAACAAGGGGGCTCATCCTACACCATTACCTTTGGTTCAGATAAACCGAAAGGCAGTCGATGCGAGGCGGGTAACTGGACATTTACCGTTCGGGCTGAGCCGGGGTTAGTTCCCGTTCAAGTCGAACTGGAAACACTCAAGAACACACCCAACAATGCATACATTGTTGAAAATCTGAAAATGGTTGAAAACAATTACAAGAAGGGCAACGTGAAAGGAAAACTTTCGTGCGTGGATGCCAGGAAAGACAACTAACCCGCGCTAGCAATTAGTGCCGACCTGAGCCTTGCCGGCCTCTTCGCGAAAAGCATCCACGAAGAGGCCGATAAGGATCAAGACCTGGCCCGTCGGGCCTTGAAGAATTCACTGAGTATCTGCCCGCATTCTTCCGCCAGCACGCCCCCCTCCACGATAACCCGATGGTTGAGAAAGCCCTGCCCGAAGAACTGGCCCTGGCTCTCCACGATACCCGCCTTGGGCTCGAGCGCGCCAAACACCACCCGCGAAACCCGCGAATGCACGATCAGCCCCGCACACATGCTGCAAGGCTCCAGGGTCACATACAGAGTGCTTCCTGGCAGCCGGTAATTGCTGACCGATTTCGCTGCGGCACGGATGGCCACCATCTCGGCATGGGCGCTGGGGTCGCTGTCGAGGATCGGCCGGTTGAAACCCTGCCCGATCACCTGGCCATGCTGCACCAGCACCGCCCCCACCGGCACCTCGCCCAGTGCGGCGCCTTCTGCCGCCAGGCCGAGGGCCAGGCGCATGAATTCCTGATCGCGGCTGCGATCGATGATCTGCGGGCGCATCAGACCACCGCGATCGCGGCCATCAGGCCGGTTTCCATGTGGTCGATGACATGGCAGTGGAACATCCAGGTGCCAGGGTTATCGGCCACCAGCGCCACCTGGGCGCGTTCGTTCTTGCCCAGCAGGTAGGTGTCGGTGAACCACGGCTCGACGATGTCGCGGCGGTTGGAGGCGATCACCTTGAAGCTCATGCCGTGCAGGTGGATCGGGTGCTGGTACTGGGTCATGTTCTTCAGCTCGAAGATGTAGCTCTTGCCCTTCTGCAGCGTGGCGATCGGGCGGTCGGCGCAGGTCTTGTCGGTGATGTCCCAGGCCTGGCCGTTGATCTGCCACAGGCTTGGCGGCTTGCCATTTTCGGTGTTCACCGACACCTTGCCGACCCATTCGAAATTGAAGTTGAGCTTCTCGGCATTCGCCAGGTCCGGCTCGGCCACCGGGTTGGCCGGCAGTGCTGGCGGCCAGTCGCTCGGCGCGTCGTTGCTGGCCACCGAGCGCAGGGTGCCCAGGCGCACGAAACCGTCACGCAGGGAAATTTCCTCGCCCGCCTCGGGGATGCGAATCGCCAGGCAGATGCGCATGCCTGGGCCCAGCCAGTACTCGTCGTCCATGGGCCGCGGGGTCACCGGGTTGCCGTCCAGGGCGTAGATCTTCGCCTCGCAGTTGCCCTTGAGGTTGAGGCGGTAGGTCCAGGTGTTGTCCAGGTTCAGCAGGCGCAGGCGCACCACCTGCCCGGCCGGCAGCTCGGTCACCGAATCGGCCTGGCCGTTGATGGTGATCAGGCGCCCGGCGGTGCCGTTGCGCGCCGCTTCGCGGGGGATGCTGAACGGCAGCCAGGCGCCCTGCTCGTCCACGTGCCAGTTCTTCAGGCTCAGCGTGCGCTCGTGGCGGAAACCAGTGGGCTCGCGTTCCTCGACGATCAGCGGGCCGACCAGTCCACGGCCCAGCTCCTCGGAGCTGCTGACGTGCGGGTGATACCAGTAGCTGCCGGCATCCGGCACGCGGAACTTGTAGTCGAAGTACTCGCCCGGCTTGACCGGCAGCTGCGACACATAGGGCACGCCGTCCATTTCCAGCGGCAGGCGGATGCCGTGCCAGTGAATGGTGGTTTCCACCGGCAGGTGGTTGATGAAGCGCACCCGCAGCCAGGTGCCCTGGCGTACCCGCAGCTCGGTGCCCGGCGCCGAGGGGCCGAAGGCCCAGGCCTCGGTCTTGAAGCCAGGCACCAGCTCCACGTCCAGGGGCGCGGCGATCAGCTCGTAGTCGTGGCCGGCGTTCTCGTCCTCCACCTTGCCCAGCCAGTAGCGCGCAGCGCCCCCGGCGCCCAGGCCTACCACAGCAAGGCCGGTCAGGCCCTTGAGCATTTGTCGACGGGTAAAGGACATCGGTGCAGGTACCTCGTTTCGGCGCAATCAAGCTGCCAGCATGGCTGGCGATGAAGGGCGAATACGATACACCTGCAAATGGGAAATATTAAGTGAAGTCTTGTCGCAGGGTGGGATGTCAACGGGCATGGATACGACAAGGGCGCCTTGCGGCGCCCTTGTGGCTCAACTCATTCCCACTCGATGGTGGCTGGCGGCTTGCTCGACACGTCGTAGGTGACGCGGGAGATGCCGTCGATTTCGTTGATGATGCGGCCGCTGACGGTTTCCAGCAGCTCGTAGGGCAGGTGCGCCCAACGTGCGGTCATGAAGTCCACGGTTTCCACGGCGCGCAGTGCGACGACCCAGGCGTAGCGGCGGCCATCGCCGACGACGCCCACCGACTTGACCGGCTGGAACACCACGAAGGCTTGGCTGGTCTTGTGGTACCAATCGGCCTTGCGCAGCTCTTCGATGAAGATGTGGTCGGCGCGACGCAGGATGTCGGCGTATTCCTTCTTCACTTCACCGAGGATCCGCACGCCCAGGCCCGGGCCCGGGAACGGGTGGCGGTAGACCATGTCGTAGGGCAGGCCCAGCTCCAGGCCGATCTTGCGCACTTCGTCCTTGAACAGCTCACGCAGCGGCTCGACCAGCTTGAGGTTCATTTCCTCCGGCAGGCCACCGACGTTGTGGTGCGACTTGATCACGTGGGCCTTGCCGCTCTTGGCGCCAGCCGACTCGATCACGTCCGGGTAGATGGTGCCCTGGGCGAGGAACTGGATGTTGTCCAGCTTGCTGGCTTCGGCATCGAACACGTCGATGAAGGTGCGGCCGATGATCTTGCGCTTCTTCTCCGGGTCCGCTTCGCCTTCCAGGTTGTCGAGGAACTGCTTCTCGGCGTCGGCGCGGATCACCTTGACGCCCATGTTCTCCTTGAACATGGCCATCACTTGGTCGCCTTCGTGCAGGCGCAGCAGGCCGTTGTCGACGAATACGCAGGTCAGCTGGTCGCCGATGGCGCGGTGCAGCAGGGCGGCAACCACGGAGCTGTCGACGCCGCCGGACAGGCCCAGCAGGACGTTGGCCGAACCGACTTGCTCACGCACCTGGGCGATGGCGTCTTCGACGATGTTGGAGGGGGTCCACAGGGCTTCGCAGCCGCAGATGTCCTGCACGAAGCGGGACAGGATGCGACCGCCTTGCTTGGTGTGGGTCACTTCCGGGTGGAACTGCACGCCGTAGTAGCCGCGCGCATCGTCGAACATGCCGGCGATCGGGCAGCTCGGGGTGCTGGCCAGCACGTGGAAGTCGCCCGGCATCTGGGTGACCTTGTCGCCGTGGCTCATCCACACGTCCAGGCCCAGTACGCCGTCGTCGTCGACGTGGTCTTCGATGCCATCGAGCAGGCGGCTCTTGCCGACCACGTCGACGCGGGCATAACCGAACTCACGCAGGTCGGAACCTTCGACCTTGCCGCCCAGCTGCTCGGCCATGGTCTGCATGCCGTAGCAGATGCCCAGCAGCGGTACGTTCAGGTCGAACACGGCCTGCGGCGCGCGCGGGCTGTTGGCTTCGTGGACCGACTCGGGGCCGCCGGCGAGGATGATGCCGCGCGGGTTGAATTCGCGGATCGCTTCATCGTCCATGTCGAACGGGTGCAGTTCGCAGTACACGCCGATTTCGCGCACGCGGCGGGCGATCAGCTGGGTGTACTGGGAACCGAAATCGAGGATCAGGATGCGGTGAGCGTGAATGTCGAGGGCCATGACTCAATCTCGTCAGTGGAAATCGGAAACGACGCGGGGCTGTTCGTGACAGCCCCGTTCGGTTATTGCTTGAAGCCTCAGCCTACGCGGTAGTTAGGGGCTTCTTTGGTGATCTGCACGTCATGCACGTGGGACTCGGCCATGCCGGCACCGGTGATGCGCACGAATTCCGGCTTGGTACGCATCTCTTCGATGGTCGCGCTGCCGGTGTAGCCCATGGACGAACGCAGGCCGCCCATCAGCTGGTGGATGATCGCGGCCAGGGCGCCTTTGTAAGGAACGCGGCCTTCGATGCCTTCCGGTACCAGCTTCTCGGCGCCGGCCGAGGAGTCCTGGAAGTAGCGGTCGGAGGAGCCTTGCGCCTGTGCCATGGCACCCAGCGAGCCCATGCCGCGGTAGGCCTTGTAGGAACGGCCCTGGAACAGCTCTACTTCGCCCGGTGCTTCTTCGGTACCGGCGAACATCGAACCCATCATCACGCAGGACGCGCCGGCAACGATAGCCTTGGACAGGTCACCCGAGAAACGGATGCCGCCATCGGCGATCAGCGGCACGCCAGTGCCTGCCAGTGCAGCGGCGACGTTGGCGATGGCGCTGATCTGCGGCACGCCGACACCGGCGACGATGCGGGTGGTGCAGATCGAGCCTGGGCCGATACCGACCTTGACGGCGTCGGCGCCGGCTTCAGCCAGGGCCTTGGCCGCAGCGCCGGTGGCGATGTTGCCGCCGATCACCTGCACTTGCGGGTAGGTTTCCTTGACCCAGCGAACGCGGTCGATCACGCCTTTGGAGTGGCCGTGGGCGGTGTCGACCACCACCACGTCAACGCCGGCGGCAACCAGGGCGGCAACGCGCTCGCCGGTGTCCTTGCCGGTGCCGACCGCAGCGCCGACGCGCAGGCGACCCTGGTCGTCCTTGCTGGCCAGCGGGTAGGCCTTGGCCTTTTCGATGTCCTTGACGGTCATCATGCCCTTGAGGCTGAACTTCTCGTCGACGATCAGGACTTTTTCCAGGCGGTGCTTGTGCAGCAGCTCGCGGACTTCGTTCTTGTCGGCGCCTTCGCGGACGGTGACCAGGCGCTCTTTAGGCGTCATCACGTCGCGCACCTTGGCATCCAGGCGGGTTTCGAAACGCACGTCACGGGAGGTGACGATACCGACCAGGTCGCCGTTCTCCAGCACCGGAACACCCGAAATGTTGTTCAGGCGGGTCAGGTCGAACAGGTCGCGCACGGTGGCGTCGGCTTCGATGGTGATCGGGTCCTTGACCACGCCAGCCTCGAACTTCTTGACCTTGCGCACTTCGCCGGCCTGCTGCTCGATGGTCATGTTCTTGTGGATGATGCCGATACCGCCTTCCTGGGCCATGGCAATGGCCAGGCGCGCTTCGGTCACGGTGTCCATGGCGGCGGATACCAGCGGAATGTTCAGCTCGATGCCACGGGTCAAACGGGTCTTGAGACTGACTTCATTAGGCAGTACCTCGGAATAGCCAGGTACAAGGAGGATATCGTCGAAGGTCAGGGCTTCTTGGCTGATACGCAGCATCGCGGGGGCTCCCGGGCGGGAAAAATGGAAGCGCGCCATTATACTCATCCACGGCGCGCCGCTCAATGCAAAATAAGGGCCTTCGGTCAGCGATCTGGCAGTTTTACCTGCACCACCGCCACTGGCTGGTCGAGCCAGTCGGCAAAGCTGTCGAGAAAGGCCTGGGTAAACCCGGCCTCGCCCCAGTTGTTGAAGATGAACCC
>NZ_DJTF01000006.1:15938-23881 GCF_002438125.1 Pseudomonas sp. UBA6315 | reverse complement strand
GCCGGCAAGATCAACGTCAATCGACCTGCTTCAACCAATCCTGAATCTGCCCCAGTGTCGCCGTGGCCCCGCCACACACCACCACCAGCACGTTCTGGTAGCCGCTCAATGCCTTCGCTTCATAAGCCACCGCCAACGCCGCCCCGCAGGCAGGCTCCACCAGCACGCGATGATCGTTCAGGAACCGCTCGCACGCTTGCAGCGCCGCACGATCGCTCACCAGCACACTGTGCACCGGGTGCTCGCGCACGCACACCAAGGCCTGGTCTGCCACCCGCTTGGCACCCAGCGAGGTGGCCACCGAAGCGATGCGCTCCAGCTCCACCGAATAGCCCGCCTGCACCGCCGCGTGCAGCGAAGCGGCGCCTTCGGTCTCTACCGCCAGCACCGGCACATCATGCCAGCCATTGCGCTTGAGGCCTTCGACCACGCCGCTGAGCAGCCCGCCGCCACCCACCGACAGCAGCACCGCGTCAGGCTTGTAGCCCGCCGCCGCCAGCTCGTCCACCAGGCTGGCATGGCCGGCCCACAGCAGCGGGTCATCGAAGGGGTGAATGAAGGCATCGTTCGGCCCGACCAGGGTTTGCGCCAGCGCGTTGGCCTCCTGCCAGGAGCTGCCATGCACCACCACCTTGGCGTCTTCCTGATGCAGTAGCTCCTTGGCCCGCTCGGTGGTGGTTTCAGGCACCACTACCGTTACCGGCACGCCCAGTTTGCGACCGGCATAGGCCACCGCCAGGCCGGCATTGCCGCCGGAGGAGGAAACGAAATGGCGCGCGCCACGGGCATGGTGGACTTCGCAGGCATGGCCCACGCCACGCAGCTTGAACGAGCCGCAGGGCTGCAGGGCATCGAGCTTGAGCCAGACCGCACGGCCAGCGGCCAGCGAAAGAGGGCGGGATTCGATCAGGGGGGTGTGGATGTGCAGGGACATGGCAGCCTTCTGATTACTCAAACAAAAGAAGGATGTCATACCAGTTGGCCCCAGCGCCGGCAAGCCGGCGTTGGGGCCAAGGCGGTCAACCCAGCGCAGGGGTACGCGGCGGGATCATGCGGCGCGAGCCGGTCGACTCGAACGCGGCAGCGAAGCTCAGCAGGTTGTTGTCGCTGTAGGCGCGGCCGGCGAAGGTCAGGCCCACCGGCATGCCGATGTCGGCCATCACGCCCATCGGCACGGTCACGGTCGGCACGCCCAGGTGGCGGATGGCGAGGTTGCCGTTGGCCACCCAGATCCCGTTGCTCCAGGCGATGTCCGCAGAGGCCGGGTTGACGTCGGCATCAGCCGGGCCCACGTCGGCCACGGTCGGGAACAGCACCGCGTCCAGGCCCAGGTCGTCCATCCAGTCTTCCAGGTCGAGCTTGCGGGTCTTCTCCAGGCCGCGCAGGCCGTCGGGCAGGGTTTCGATCTGGTCCCAGGTCTTCAGGCCGCGCTTGGCCATGTTGACGTATTCGTCCATGCCGGCAGCCAGGTCGTCCTCACGGTTGGGCAGGGTGCCCGGGTCGTGGGGGAAGATCTGCGGGCCATCGACGTCGGCCAGGCGGTTGAGCTTGGGGTCGTCGTTGGCGCGCAGGAAGTCGTCGAACGCCCAGCCCGACAGCTCCCACAGCTCGTCGTGAAGGAATTCCTTGCTGACGATACCGCGGTTGTACACGGTGGGTGCGCCCGGGCGGTCGCCTTCGCAGTTGGACACCAGCGGGAAGTCCACTTCGATGACTTCGGCACCGGCCGCTTCCAGGGCCTGGCGGGCCTGCTGCCACAGGTCGATGACGGTGGCGCGGGTGTTGATGCGCTGGCCGGTCGGGCCGCCGATGCCAGGTTTTTCCGAAGTGCCGGCCTCAGGGTCGGCATTGATGTACATGCGCGGCACGCCGAAACGCTTGCCCTTGAGCGAGCTGGCATCGACCGCCAGGTCCAGGTAGGACGCCGGGCGCACCTTCGAGGCGGCCGGGATCGGCACCCACGGCTGCAGGCGCCACAGGTCGCCACGCGGGTCGGCGTCGTCGGCCACCACCACGTCGAGGATTTCCAGCAGGTCGGCCATGGTCCGGGCATACGGCACCACCACGTCCATGGTCGGCGTCAGCGGCCAGTTGCCGCGCACCGAGATCACCCCGCGCGAAGGGGTGTAGGCGCACAGGCCGTTGTTCGAGGCGGGGCCACGGCCGCTGGACCAGGTTTCCTCGGCCAGGCCGAAGGCGCTGAAGCTGGCGGCGGTCGCGGTGCCGGCGCCGTTGGAGGAGCCAGAGGCGAACGGCGCGGTCAGGTAGTTGGCGTTGTACGGGCTTTCGGCGCGGCCATACACGCCGCGCTGCATGCCGCCGTTGGCCATCGGCGGCATGTTGGTCTTGCCCAGGCACACGGCACCGGCGGCGCGCAGGCGCTCGATGGTGAAGGCGTCGCGCTGGGCCACCAGGTCCTTGAAGGCCGGGCTGCCGGAGGCGGCTGTCAGGCCCTTGACCAGGTAGCTGTCCTTGGCGGTGTAGGGGATGCCATCCAGTGGGCTCAGCAGCTGGCCCTTGGCGCGGCGGGCGTCGGAAGCCTCGGCTTCTTTCAACGCTTCTGGATTGCGCACTACCACGGCGTTCAGGGCGGTGGCGGTATCGGCTCCATCGTAGGCGTCGATACGCGCCTGGTAGGCCTTGACCAGCTCGACCGCCGTCGTGCGGCCTGCTTCGAGCGCATCGCGCAGCTCGGCAATGGAAACCTCGGTTACCTCGATCATGCTTTCACCAAAAATTGTGCAGGTGGGGGCTTTTGCGAGGAGTGTACAAGAAGGTGCCAGGGGAGGGAGGTTTGCGCGGCAGAAATGGTTTTTTGCAAGGGGGCATTGTCGCCCCGGTGGCGGCGGGCTTGCCCGGCGAAAGGGCCGCGACGCGGCCCCGGTACGCTCAGTCCAGGTCCGCTGCGCCATGCCGCTCGGGCACCTGGGTGTCTTCATCGCCCCAGGTGCGGTTGACCCGCGTGCCGCGCTGTACGGCCGGTCGCTGGGCAATCTCTTCGGCCCAGCGCTGCACCTGCGGGTACTCGTGCACCGCCAGGAACTCCGCCGCGCCATACAGGTTGCCGCGCACCAGCTGGCCATACCAGGGCCACACGGCAATGTCGGCAATGCTGTATTCGTCGCCACCGAGGTAGCGGCTTTCGGCCAGGCGGCGTTCGAGCACATCCAGCTGGCGCTTGGCTTCCATGGTGAAGCGGTTGATGGCGTACTCGAACTTCTCCGGCGCATACACATAGAAGTGGCCGAAGCCGCCGCCCAGGTACGGCGCCGCGCCCATTTGCCAGAACAGCCAGTTCAGGCTTTCGGTGCGTGCGGCAGGGCTCTTGGGCAGGAATGCAGCGAACTTCTCGGCCAGGTACAGCAGGATCGAGCCTGACTCGAACACCCGCACCGGCGGTTCGACGCTGCGGTCGAGCAGGGCGGGGATCTTCGAGTTGGGGTTGACCTGGACGAAACCGCTGGAGAACTGGTCGCCCTCACCGATGCGGATCAGCCAGGCATCGTACTCGGCGCCGGCGTGGCCAAGGGCGAGCAGCTCTTCGAGCAGGATGGTGACCTTCACGCCGTTGGGCGTGGCCAGTGAATACAGCTGCAAGGGGTGCTTGCCCACCGGCAAGTCCTTGTCGTGGGTGGGGCCTGCGATCGGGCGGTTGATGCTGGCGAACTGGCCGCCGGACGCCGCGTCGTTGCGCCAGACCTTGGGCGGGACATAGGGGGGCTTGCTCATGCACGAACTCCTTGAATGGCGTGATGCAGACACATACAGACGTTGACCTGCATCTATGCCATGGGTTCGTCGCCCAGCGCAAATGCATTGCGCGCATGGCGCGGATGCGCCGCCAACGCCATCAGAACGTTGGCGGGGTGATCACCCAGACCACCACGGCGTCCACCTCGCCGGGGTTGCCATAGCGGTGCGGCTCCTGGCTTGAGAAGCTGAAGCTGTCGCCTTCGCTGAGCTGGAAGTAGCGCTCGCCCACCCACAGCTCGAAACTGCCCGAGAGCAGGTAGCCGGCTTCTTCGCCTTCGTGGCTGTAGCTCTGCTGGCTGTAGGTGCCGGGCGGAAAGCGTGAATGCAGCATCTCCAGCTGGCGGTTGGGCTGGGGGGTGAGCAACTGGTCGACGATGCCGTCTTCGTAATGCACGCTCAGCCGACTGTTGCGTCGCACCACGTAACCCTGGTCTTCGGGGGCGGTGGTGGCTTCGCTGGCGAAGAACCACTGGATGGTCACGCCCAGGCTGCGGGCAATGTTGAACAGCGCCGGGATCGACGGGTACGACAGGTTGCGTTCGAGCTGGCTGATGTAGCCTGCGGTCAGTTCGCTCTGCGCCGCCAGCTCCGCCAGGGTCATGCCCCGGCGCTTGCGCAGGCCGCGAATGCGGGTGCCAAGAAACTGCGGCGCGGCGCCGCCGTCTTCGGCGGCGGGCGGGGTCTGGGGCTGCTGGCTCATGCGGGTCGGTCCATCGGGAAAGCGGCAGTATGGCCAGCCTCAGACGGCCCAGGCAACTGTCAGGCCATCATGGATCGCCTCCTCGGCGGTACGCGGCGCCAGGCAGTCGCCGATGCGCCGCACCTCGACCAGCCCGGCCAGTTCCTCGGCCAGGGTGTCTTGCGGCTGGTGACCCAGGCACAGCACCAGGGTGTCGATGCCCTCGAAGATCATCGGTTCGCCGCTGGCGGTGTGCTGCAGGTACACGGTGTTGTCGTCGCAGCCGTACAAGCGTGCATACGGGGTGATCGGGATGCCCAGGCGATGCAGCTCGCCGGCCAGCTGGTCGCGCACGTACAGCGGTAGATTTTCCCCGCAATGGGTGCCATTGACCGCCAACTGCACCTGGTGGCCCTCGCGCACCAGGCGTTCGGCGATGCCGGGGCCGACCCAGTCGCAGCGCCAGTCCAGCACCATGACCGAACGGCCCAGGGTCACTTCATTGCGCAGCACTTGCCAGGCATCCACCACCTGCAGTTCGCCGCTGCGTTCGAAGGCCGGCCAGTAGGGCGTAGCACCGGTGGCGGCGATTACCAGGTCCGGGCGCTCGCGTTCCACCAGGGCGCGATCGACCCGCGTATTACGTACCACGCGTACACCCGCCAATTGCATTTCGCGCTGCAGGTTGGTGCTGGCGCCGCCGAACTCGGCGCGCCGGGGCAGCAGTTGCGCCAGCAGCACCTGGCCGCCGAGCTGCGCGTTGGCTTCATACAACGTGACGTCGTGCCCACGCGCGGCCGCCACGGCAGCCGCCTTCATGCCGGCAGGGCCGCCGCCTGCCACCATGATGCGCTTGGGCGCGGTGGTGGGCTTGAGGGTGCCGTACTGCAGCTCGCGCCCCGTTTCCGGATGCTGGATACAGGAGATCGGCAGGCCCCGGTGGAAGTGGCCGATGCAGGCCTGGTTGCAGGCGATGCAGGCGCGCACGTCCTCCACCTTGCCTTGCTCGGTCTTGCCCGGCATGTCCGGGTCGCAGATCAGTGCGCGGGTCATGCCGCAGACATCGGCCTGGCCACGGGCCAGGATCAGCTCCGCTTCCTGCGGCTGGTTGATGCGCCCGGTGACGAACAGCGGGATGTCCAGGCGCTGCTTGAAGGTACCGGCCTCGCGGGCCAGATACGCCGGCGCGATGGCCATCGGCGGCACGATGTGCACGGCGCCGCCGAGCGAGGCCGAGGTGCCGGCGACGATGTGCAGGTAGTCGAGCTGGCCTTGCAGCGCTTCGGCGGCGGCCAGCGATTCATCTTCGCTCAGGCCCTCGCTGTCGCGCTCGTCGGCACTGATGCGCAGGCCGACGATAAAGTTTTCGTCGGTGGCCGCGCGCACGGCCTGCAGCACTTCGCGCAAAAAGCGCAGGCGCTGTTCCAGGCCGCCGTTGTAGCCGTCGCTGCGCAGGTTGACCCGTGGGTTGAGGAACTGCGCCGGCAGGTAGCCATGGCTGGCCACCACTTCGACGCCATCCAGCCCGGCCTGGTAGAGGCGGCGGGCGGCATCGGCATAGCCCTGGACGATCTCGTCGATCATCGCCTGGTCCAGCGCCCGTGGCATCACCCGGAACCGTTCGTTGGGCACGGCCGAAGCCGAGTAGGCGACCGCCAGCAGGCCGTCGGCCGACTCCATGATCTCGCGCCCGGGGTGAAACAGCTGCGACAGCACCACCGTGCCATGGGCATGGCACGCCTCGGCCAGGCGCCGGTAACCGTCGATGCAGGCATCGTCGGTGGCCATCAGCACATGGGAGGTGTAGCGGGCGCTGTCGTGCACCCCGGCCACCTGCAGCACGATCAGCCCCACACCGCCTGCGGCGCGGGCGCTCTGGTAGGCGATGAGCTTGTCGTTGACCAGGTTGTCGCTGGGCAGGCAGGTGTCGTGGCCGGTGGACATGATGCGGTTCTTCAGGCGCTTGCCACGGATCTGCAAGGGCTCGAACAGGTGAGCGAAGGCGGTCGACATGCAGTGCTGCTCCGGTGTTGTTCTTGTTTTGATCATGAAAGTGTAGCTTCAGTAAAAAATCAACTTGTTTTTTTACTGGCGCCCGACTAGGTTTTTCTCACCCACGCCAGTGGGCATGTCCTCACAACAACAAGAAAACGGGCCCTTCGGGCACCGGCAGGAGGCAATTCGATGCAGGCATTCCCTCGCAGTACCGGTCTATGTGCAGCGCTGTTGGCCATCGGCCTTGGCAGCGCGCAAGCAGCGCCGCAAATGGTCGTGGTCGGCTATGGCGGCGCCGGTCAGAAAGCCCAGGATGTGGCGATCTTCCAGCCTTTCAGCGCCCAGGACGGCAGCCAGTTGATCCAGAGCGAATACAACGGCGAGATGGCGCGTATCCAGGTGATGGCCGATACCGGCAATGTCGACTGGGATGTGGTGCAGATCGAAGGGCCGGACCTGGCCCGGGGCTGCGACGAGGGCATCTACGAGCACCTCGACTGGCAGCGGCTGGGGCACGCCGCCGAACTGATACCCGATGCCGCCCAGGCCTGCGGCTCGGCGGCGCTGGTGTGGAGCGTGGCGATCGCCTACGACCGCAACAAGCTGGCTGCGGCGCCCGGCTCCTGGGCCGACTTCTGGGACGTGAAGAAGTACCCGGGCAAACGCGGCCTGCGCAAGCGCGCGGTGTACAACCTGGAATTCGCCCTGATGGCCGACGGCGTCAAGGTCGACGACGTGTACAAGGTGCTGTCGACCCCGGCGGGGGTGGATCGGGCCTTCGCCAAGCTCAGCGAGCTCAAGCCCTACATCCAGTGGTGGGATGCCGGCGCGCAACCGGCCCAATGGCTGGCCGCCGGCGACGTGGTGATGACCTCGACCTACAGTGGCCGCATCGCCGTCGCTGCGCAGCAGGGCAGCCCGCTGGCCCTGGTGTGGCCGGGCAGTTTGTATGGCATGGATTACTGGGCCATCATCAAGGGCTCGAAACATGTCGACCAGGCCAAGCGGCTGATCAGCTATGCCAACCAGCCCGATACCCAGGTGCGCTATGTCGAGCAGATTCCCTATGGCCCGACCAACACCCAGGCGGCCGCCAAGCTTGACCCGGCACTGGCCAGCTGGGTGCCGACCTCGCCGCAGAACCTGCAGGGCGCCCTGGCGATGAACGTCGACTTCTGGGTCGACCATGGCGAGGAGCTGGAGCAGCGGTTCAATGCCTGGGCCAGTAAATGAGTGAAGGATGACCAACCATGAGCACTGCTGAACAATCGTTGCGCGAGCAATTGGCCGCCTGTTACCGGCTGATCGCTCACTTTCGCATGTCGGACCTGATCTTCACCCACATCTCGGTGCGCCTGCCGGGGCCGGAGCATCATTTCCTGATCAACCCCTACGGCCTTTTGTTCGACGAGATCACGGCCTCCAGCCTGGTCAAGATCGACCTGCAGGGCAGGCCGGTGGAGCCGACCCCGCACCCGGTCAACCCGGCCGGCTTCGTCATCCACAGCGCCATCCA
>NZ_DJTF01000006.1:0-15711 GCF_002438125.1 Pseudomonas sp. UBA6315 | reverse complement strand
TCGTCATCCACAGCGCCATCCACGGCGCCCGCGAGGACGCCCAGTGCGTGCTGCACACCCATACCCGTGCCGGCTGTGCGGTGGCGGCGCTGGAGTGCGGGTTGCTGGCGGTGAACCAGATTTCCATGGAGTTCTACGGCAAGGTGGCCTACCACGCCTACGAGGGCATCGCCCTGGACATGGACGAGCAGCAGCGGCTGGTGGCGGACCTGGGCGACAAGCCGGTGATGATCCTGCGCAACCACGGCCTGCTGACCACCGGGCGCAATGTGGCCGAGGCGTTCCTGCGCATGTACTACCTGGAGAAGGCCTGCGAGATCCAGCTGGCGGCGCAGAGTGCCGGGCAACTGGTGCTGCCGGCGGCAGCGGTGTGCGCGCACACCGAGCGGCAGTTCAACGAGCCGGCGCGGGGGCTCAAGCAAGGCGAGTTGACCGACCCGGATGCGCTGCAGCTGGCCTGGGCGGCTTTGCTGCGGATGCTCGACAGAACGGCGCCGGATTATCGCAACTGATTCCAACCTCTGGACCAAGCAGCAAGGCCTGCTGCAGAACTTGTGGGAGCCGGCTTGCCGGCGATAGGGCCTGACTGTGCTGGCCTCATCGCCGGCAAGCCGGCTCCCACAGCGACTCTGGAAGCCCAGGGCTCAACGCAACTCAGGCACGATCATGCGCGCCGGGGCCTCGGCGGCGCGGTGCCGAGCCACCCAGTAGTAGAGCAGGCTGGGCACCACCAGGCCGATCAGCCACGACACATCCACGCCGCCCAGGTGCGCGACCATGGGGCCGGTGTACAGCTTGGTGTCGATGAATGGCATCTGCACCAGCACGCCTGCGGTGTACACGCTGATGCCGGGCCAGTTCCAGCGGCCGTAGCGGCCATCGGGGTCGGCCAGCGCGGGCACGTCGTAACGCTCCTTGGTGATGAAGTAGTAGTCCACCAGGTTGACCGCACTCCAGGGCACGAAGAACGTCAGCAGGAACAGGATGAACGACTTGAAGGCGCTGAGGAACGAGTGTTGGCCGAGCAGTGCCAGCAGGGTTGCGGCGCCGACGATCAGCAGCACGAACAGCAGGCGCTGGGTGCGGCTGATCGCAAGATTGCCCCGGAAACCGCTGATGATGGTGGCGATGCACATGAAGCTGCCGTAGGAATTCAGCGTGGAAATGGTCACCTTGCCAAAAGCGATGCTGAAATACAGCAGGGCCGCGGTAGTCCCCACGCCGCCCAGGCCGACGATGTAGGCCACCTCGCGGCCGGAAAATTCACCGCCAGCGATGGCGGCGGCGAATACCCCGAGGATCATCGAGGCCTGCGCGCCGATCACCGAACCGAGCCCGGCGGCGAGGAAGGTCTTGAGCGGCGAAGTGCTGCTGGGCAGGTAGCGCGAATAGTCGGCGACGTAGGGGCCGAAGGCGATCTGCCAGGATGCGGCCAGTGACACCGCGAGCAGGAACGAGGCCCAGCTGAAGTGGCGGTTGTCGAGCAACTGGCCGATGTCGGCGATCAGCAGGATGCGGCTGAACAGGTAGACGAAGGCGATGATGCCGAGCACGCTGGCGATCCGCCCGATCCAGTGGATCACCCGGTAGCCGGCCAGGGTCGCAAGCACGATCACCGCGGCGAAGATCA
Source organism: Pseudomonas sp. UBA6315 (assembly GCF_002438125.1). Lineage (NCBI taxonomy): Bacteria > Pseudomonadati > Pseudomonadota > Gammaproteobacteria > Pseudomonadales > Pseudomonadaceae > Pseudomonas > Pseudomonas sp. UBA6315. The sequence continues at coordinate 14,081 of NZ_DJTF01000006.1, read as the reverse complement.
GAATGCCGGTGCTGTCGCTGACGCTCAGCAACTGGCCGATGGCCTGGCCCGACAGCACCGTGCCGGTGGCGGTGAAGCCCAGGTACATCAGGCACACCAGCACCATCGGGATGGCCGCGCCATAGACCCCGAACTGCACCCGGCTGGAAATCATCTGCGGCAAGCCCAGGCGCGGGCCTTGGGCGGCGTGCAGGGCCATGACCGCGCCACCGATCAACTGCCCCAGCAGCAGGCCGATCAGCGACCAGAACACGTCGCCGCCCAACACCACGGCCAGGGCGCCGGTGACGATGGCGGTTATCTGCAGGTTGGCGCCTAGCCACAGGGTGAATTGGCTGTACACCTTGCCATGGCGTTCAGCCTCGGGGATGTAGTCGATCGAACGCCGTTCGAGCACGGGTTTGCTGGACATTTGGGGCTCCGCTTCATTGTTTTTGTGTCGGGGAGGGGCCACGGGCGGCACGTCGCATGCGCGGCCTGGCTCTGATATGAGCATGTCTATACAAGTAGGGTCAAGTGAAGCTTGCCGGCCACGACAGCTGACTGTTACGCCAGGCTGGGCGGCAACTGTGCCGGTCCTTGGTCGGGCGATGGCCGTATGCTGTAACGAAATATGTCTAGAACGCCTGAATAAGGAAGTAGTCGCAATGCCACTGAAGGATTTGCTGATCGCCCTGGTGGTCATCGTCGCCTGGGGTATCAATTTCGTGGTCATCAAGGTCGGCCTCGATGGCCTGCCACCGATGCTGCTCGGGGCGTTGCGCTTTTTGCTGGTCGCCTTCCCGGCGGTGCTGCTGGTCAAGCGCCCAAAACTGCCGTGGCGCTGGCTGATCGCCTATGGCGCGACGATTTCGCTGGGCCAGTTCGCCTTCCTCTTCCAGGCCATGTACAGCGGCATGCCGCCGGGCCTGGCGTCGCTGGTGTTGCAGTCGCAGGCCTTCTTCACCCTGGGCTTCGCCGCGCTGTTTCTCGGCGAGCGGCTGCGCCTGGCCAGCGTGCTGGGCCTGCTGGTGGCCGCTAGCGGCCTGGCGCTGATCGGCAGCGAAGACGGCGGCCACGTGCCGATGGTGGCGCTGCTGCTGACCCTGTGCGCGGGGGCCATGTGGGGCATGGGCAACATCATCACCCGCCGCTTCGGGTCGGTGGATTTGGTGGCGCTGGTGATCTGGGGCGGGCTGATTCCGCCGCTGCCGTTCCTGGCGTTGTCCTGGTGGCTGGAGGGGCCGGCGCGTATCAGCCATGCCTTGCTCAACATCGGCTGGAGCTCGATGCTGGCCCTGGCTTATCTCGCGTTCGTCGCCACCATGCTCGGCTACAGCCTGTGGAGCACCTTGCTGTCGCGCCACCCGGCGGGCAAGGTCGCGCCGTTCTCGCTGCTGGTGCCGGTGATCGGCCTGAGTTCTTCGGCGTGGTTGCTGGGGGAGCGGCTGACCGCGGTGCAGGGGTGGGGCGCGCTGCTGGTGATGCTGGGGTTGCTGGTCAATGTGTTCGGGCCCAAGCTCGGGCAGCGCTTGAGGGCTGCCAGCGCCCAGTGAGCAGGGCTTTGTTAGACTGGCGTCTTTGCCAGGCCAATGGAGCTCCCCATGATCATTTCCACCACCAGCCAGCTCGAAGGCCGCCCGATTGCCGAGTACCTCGGCGTGGTCAGTTCCGAATCGGTGCAGGGCATCAACTTCGTGCGCGATTTCTTCACACGCTTTCGCGACGTTTTCGGGGGCCGCTCACAGACCCTGGAAAGCGCGCTGCGTGAGGCGCGCGAGCAGGCGACCGAAGAACTCAAGGCGCGGGCACGGCAGTTGCAAGCCGATGCCGTGGTGGGTGTCGACTTCGAAATCAGCATGCCGTCGGTGCAGGGCGGCATGGTCGTGGTATTTGCCACCGGCACCGCCGTGCGCTTGAAGTAGGCAAAGTGCCACTGGTCGGCTGGCGATTTGCTCGGCCGGTCAGTCTGCAAATGACCGGCTAGTCTCACTTTCACAGGCTGCGTTTCCCTAGGCAAACCCTGTTGTTGCCGGCGCAGTCGCCACTGTGGGAGACGGGGCATGAGCGAGTCCTTTTTCGAAGACATGAACGATGCGTTTCCGATCAACAGCCAGGTGCGCTGCGGCCAGTCGGCCTTCCGCCTGGGCTTCGCGCACATGACCCTGGACGATTCGGAACAACTGCAGCCGGCCCACCTGCAGCGCGCCAAGAAGGGCCGCTTCACGCCCAGGCTTCCGCCGAAAAAGTGACCCTGTTCACACAACCCCGCCCAGTGGCGGGGTTTTTCTTGTCGTTGCTTGACCCGGCTCATGGTAACGGCGGGTTGCGCTCGCCCGAGCCCGGCAGTTGTGGTTTTCTGGCGCGACATCTCAGGCAAGGAAGGAGTGAGGTTCCATGCGAGTCAGGGAAGAAACCTACTGGCAGTGGGCGGATGCGCAGTTGCACAGCCGCTGCCACGATGAAGCGTTGAGCGATGGCACCACCCTCGATGTGCAGGTGCGCCTGTCGCGGGTGGGTGCCACGCAGTTGTTCCTGGGGCTGTACGGCCAGGATGGCAGGGCATTGCTGGAGGAGTACTACCCGTCACGCCCCGGCGAAACCATGACCCGGGCATTGGTGTGGGGGGTCGACCGCGCGCGGGCGCTGGCCATCGGCGCGCTCGAAATGCCGCAACGGCAGCGGCGCCGGGCATGAAAAAGCCCGGCCAGAAGGGCCGGGCTCAGGAAGCGGTGCAATCGCTCAGTTGAGCGGATCGATCACCTTGACTGCCTGCCGCTCACGGGCGGCGGGCCATTCTTGTTGCAGGGTCTGCAGCACGCGGCCAACGAACTCGGTGTCGGCGGCGGCCTTCTTGCCGACGTAGCCCTGGCCACGGCGGTAGACCTTGAAGCGGGCGCGCATGCTGGGCAGGTGCGCTTCGAATTCATCTTCGATGGTGTTCGGCGGCAGGCGGTCGAGGCGCACTTCGCCGGTTTGGCTGACCCACAGCAAGTGGTCGTCGAGGCTGTCTTTGCGCAAGGCGAACAGCTGGGCCAGTTGGTCGATCGTAGGATTGTTGTTCAAGTTCATCATAAAGCCCCCATTACCCATTGTTTGGTGATTTTCACAGTTGGCGCCACACCATGTAGCGCACTACCAAGGCTGCTACAGCAGCATCGCAACAGGGGCTTTCTCACGCTGCCTTTTGGACAGTTCCCTCTCCACGGACAACCTGCGTTACCGCGCAGGCCGTCTGGAACACCCTTGCCACCGCTCCCGATCGGGGAACGGCTTCATCATGCACAAGGGCGATGAACGGCGTCAACCGTTTTGTAGTGAATATTTTTAGTCACTACATATTGTTCGACAATCCACTTGCGCAGGCCGGTCACTGGCCAAGGTTGGCGAGAATTCGGTAGGCGGCGCGCACCCGCGCGTCGTTGGGGTAATTGCGGTTGGCGAGCAATATGATGGCCTTGCCTTCGCTTGGAATAAACGCGGCATAGGCGCCAAAACCATTGGTCGAACCGGTCTTGTTGTACCAGGCCTGGGCGGCGGCAGGCAGGGCCGGGTCGAGGCGCCGGGTGGCCTGGGGCTCGCGGATCAGCCGCGGGCTGTTGCCATCGACCAGGGTGTCCAGCGATACCGGGTAGGGGTAGCGCTCCCAGCCCAGCCCCTGGGTCATGGCGCCCACCTGGAAGTAGCCCGCCTGGGTGATGGCCAGTGCCTTGCGCAGCGCCTGGGGCAGCTCGGCTGGCTGCACCTGCAGGCGCACGTAGCGCAGCAAGTCGCGGGCGCTGGTCTTGATGCCGTAGGCCTCATCGGCAAAGGGGCCGGGGCTGACCCGCACGGGGCGGTTCTGGGCGTCGTAACCTTGGGCATACAGGCCCTGGGCCTTGGCCGGTACTTGCAGGTAGGTGTGCTGCAAGCCCAACTGCGGCAACAGGCCCTGGCTCATCAGCTCGGCGAACGGGCGCTTTTGCGCGCGCGCGGCGAGGTCGCCGAACAGGCCCAGGCTCGGGTTGGAGTAGCAGCGCTGGGTGCCGCGCGCGCTGCGCGGCTGCCAGTTGCGCAGGAAGGCCAGCGCCTGCTGGTCGGTCTGTACCTCGTCGGGGAACTGCAAGGGCAGGCAGTCGGCGCTGTAGGCGCCCAGTTCCAGCACGCTGGCTTCACCCAGCGCGGTGCCGGCCAGGGCCGGCTGGTAGCGCCGGGCCGGGGCCTGCAGGTCGAGCCTGCCTTCGGCGCTGGCCAGGGCGGCGAGGGTGGCGGTGTAGGTCTTGCTCAGCGAGCCGATCTCGAACAGCGTATCGGCGCTCACCGGTTCACCGCCGGCCTTGCTCGCCACGCCATAGCTGAAGTACTGCGCCTGGCCGTTGGCGAACACCGCCACCGCCATGCCGGCAATGTCGTGCTCCTTCATCAGCGGGGCGATCACAGCGTCCACCTGGGCCTTGAGTGAAACGCCGGCATGCGCGGTGGCGCTGCCCAGGGCGATGGCAGTGGCGGCAACGAGCGGGGCGAGGCGGGTGAGGGGCATGCATGGGTCCTTTTCGGGATTGTGTCCGTTGAGCGACACCGGCGGGGGTTCCGGCGTTAGCAGGAAAAAACCGCAGACCTTATCGTGTGCCCCTGCACAACGACAAGACGGAAACGGTTATGAAGTATTTGCGCATGTTGTTCGACAACTTCACCCTGGCATTGCTCGGGGTGGTATTCCTCGCCACGGTGCTGCCCTGCTCGGGCGACGGTGCGGTCTACTTCGGCTGGCTGACCAACCTGGCCATCGGCCTGCTGTTCTTCCTGCATGGCGCCAAGCTGTCGCGCGAGGCGATCATCGCCGGCGCCGGGCACTGGCGTCTGCACCTGTTGGTATTCTCTTGCACCTTCGTCATGTTCCCGTTGCTGGGCATGGCCTTCAAGCCGCTGTTCGTGCCGCTGGTAGGCAACGAGCTGTACTTGGGCGTGCTGTACCTGTGCGCCTTGCCGGCCACCGTGCAGTCGGCCATCGCCTTCACTTCGCTGGCCCGCGGCAACGTGCCGGCCGCCATCTGCAGCGCGGCCGCCTCCAGCCTGCTCGGCATCTTCCTCACGCCGCTGCTGGTGATGATGTTGCTGGGCGCCAGTGGCGATACCGGCTCGGGGCTGGATGCGGTGCTGAAGATCACCCTGCAGCTGCTGGTGCCGTTCGTGGCCGGGCAGATTGCTCGCCGCTGGATCGGGGCCTGGGTCAAGCGCAATGCCCGCTGGCTGAAACTGGTGGACCAGAGCTCGATCCTGCTGGTGGTGTACACCGCGTTCAGCGAGGCGGTGGTCACCGGGCTGTGGCACACCGTGTCGCCGCAGCACCTGGCAGGGCTGTTCGCCGTGTGCGGCATCCTGCTGGCGGTGGTGCTGTTCGGCACGCGCCTGCTGGGCAAGGTGCTGGGCTTCAACCTCGAAGACCGCATCACCATCCTTTTTGCCGGCTCCAAGAAGAGCCTGGCCACCGGGGTGCCCATGGCCCAGGTGCTGTTCGTGGGCAGCGGCATCGGGGCGATGATCCTGCCGTTGATGCTGTTCCACCAGATCCAGTTGATGGTGTGCGCGGTATTGGCCCAGCGCTATGCCAGCCGCGAAGAAGCGCCTGAGCAAGCGGCGGCGCCTTCCTGAACCCAAGGCGCCTTCACGCCGGCCTCTGCACAGGGGCCGGCTAGCGCGCCTGGCCTGAGCTGCGTTCGCGCAATGCCTTGGCCACCTCGGCCTCGATTTCGTAGGCCGGCCCCTCCAGTGCCTGGTAGTCGCGCGTGTAGCGCCGGGCGAATTCCTCTACGCCCAGTTCCTGATACTGCTGCACGTGCTTGAGCTCGTGGGCCCACAGCGCCACGTTGTCCTCGGCATCGCTGGCATGGCGGAAGATGATCGTGTCGATCAGCGTCACCGCGTTCACATCGGGGTTCTGCAGCATCGCGTTGGCGGCACTGACCTGCTGCTCGTCGCCCACCCGGTAGCGCGCCGCGTCGAGCACGGCAAAGTCGTACCAGGGCTCGAGCTGGGCGCGGATGTGCAGGGGGATGGGTTGGCTGCCGCTGGCAGTGGCCTCATCGCGGGCCTGGCGCAGGGCGAAGGCCAGGCTGCTGGAGGCCATGACCTCGACGTCCTTGAGCACCTGGCCGGCCTGGCCCGGGTCGATCGGCGCGCAGAAGCACCCCATCAGGCATACCTGGTATTGCCCGGGCGGGCAGGTTTGTTCGGCCATCGCCGGCACACTGGCCAGCATCAGCACCAGCAGGCTAGCGGCTCTCATTCAAGGCCTTGTCGAAGAAGGTTCGGCTGGCGTCCAGCACCTGGGCCTGCACGCTTTCGCTGGCGAGCATGCGGCCGACCACCAGCGCACCGACACATTGGCTGATCAAGGCCCAGGCCAGGGTGTCGTCGCCCAGGGTTTCGCTCCAGGCCGCGTGCAGGCTCACCAGCCAATGCTCGGCCTGCTCGCGCACCGGCCGTTCGGCCCGGGCAATTTCCACGCCCAGGGGCGGCAAAGGGCAGCCGCCTTCGGCATTGTGCAGGTGCGCCATGCTCAGGTACTGCTGCAGGCAGCGTTCCAGGCGCTCGCGGCTGGCGCCTTTCTGGGCCAGGCGCGCCAGCGGGCTGTTACCCAGCTCCTGGCGCACCACTTCGGTGAACAGATCATCCTTGGACGGGAAGTGGTTGTAGAAGGCGCCGCCGGTCAGGCCGATGGCTTTCATCAGCCCGGCGACCCCGGTGCTGGCGAAACCGCCGCGCTTGGCCAGCGCACCGCTGCTGGCCAGCAGCTTGTCGCGGGTCTGTTGCTTGTGATCGCTGGAGTAGCGCATGGAAACCTCTGAGCGCTGGCTTGACGTTGGGGGCGATCATAACATAGCGTTCGTTTACTAAACGATCATTCACCCATGGAGACGCACGTGGCAGAACAACAAAAAGTGGTGCTGGTGATAGGTGCGGGAGACGCCACGGGCGGCGAAATTGCCAAGCGTTTCGCCCGCGAGGGCTACATTGCCTGCGTGACCCGGCGTCAGGCGCAAAAGCTGCAACCTCTGCTGGACGAGATCCGCGCGGCGGGCGGCCAGGCCCATGGGTTTGGCTCCGATGCACGCAAGGAAGAGGAGGTGGCCGAGCTGGTCGACACGATCGAGCGTGATATCGGGCCGATCGAGGCCTTTGTCTTCAACATCGGCGCCAACGTGCCCTGCAGCATCCTCGACGAAACCCCGCGCAAGTACTTCAAGATCTGGGAAATGGCGTGTTTCGCCGGCTTCCTCACCGCCCAGGCAGTGGCCCGGCGCATGGTCACCCGCGAGCGCGGCACGCTGCTGTTCACCGGAGCCACTGCCGGCACCCGCGGCGCGGCCGGCTTCGCGGCCTTCGCCGGGGCCAAGCACGGCTTGCGCGCCCTGGCCCAGAGCATGGCCCGTGAGCTGGGGCCGCGGAACATCCATGTCGCCCACGTGGTGGTGGACGGCGCCATCGACACGGCCTTCATCCGCGACACCTTCCCTGAGCGCTACGCCCTCAAGTATCAGGACGGCATCCTCGACCCCGCGCACATCGCCGACAGCTATTGGTTCCTGCACGCCCAGCCGCGCGATGCCTGGACCTTCGAACTCGACCTGCGCCCGTGGATGGAGCGCTGGTAAGCCCCGACTTTTCAAGGAGAGTGCCGCATGAGCAAGACCGTTGAGTTCTTCTTCGACCTGGGCAGCCCCGCCAGCTACCTGGCCTGGACCCAACTGCCCGGCCTGTGCGCCCGGCAGGGCGCAACGCTGAGCTACCGGCCGATGCTGCTGGGCGGGGTGTTCCAGGCCACCGGCAATGCATCGCCGGCGATGATCCCGGCCAAGGGCCGCTACATGTTCACCGACCTCGGCCGTTATGCCGCGCGCTATGGCGTGCCGTTCGGGCTGCCGCCGGGGTTTCCGCTCAACACCTTGGCCCTGATGCGCGGCGTGATGGGCACGCAGATGCACGCACCCGCGCGCTTCGAGGCGCTGCTGGCGGCGCTGTTCAATGGGCTATGGGCGCAGCGGCGCAACCTGGGGGAGGCTGGCGTGCTGGACGAGATACTGCGCCAGGCCGGTTTCGACCCCGCGCAGTTCCACGCCCTGGCGGCAGACCCTGAAGTGAAGGCCGCGCTCAAGCAGGCGACCGAAGAGGCTGTGGCGCGCGGGGTGTTCGGCGCGCCGACGTGCTTTGTCGAGGGGCAGATGTATTTTGGCCAGGACCGCCTGGACTTCGTCGAACAGGCGCTGGGTCAGCCGGCGCGCAGCTAGCGCTACCGGCAGCCGGGTATCAGAAATTGGCCGGGGTGTTGGCGCTGATGATTTCGGCCTCATCCTGGCCGATGTTCTTGAAGCTGTGGGGCAGGGTGGTGGGGATGTAGTAGCCATCGCCTGAGTTGAGGATGCTCACCTGGCCATCGACCCACAGCTCCACGGTACCGCGGGTGACCAGGCCACATTCTTCGCCTTCGGCATGCACGATCGGCTCGCCCGAATCGGCGCCCGGGGCATACAGCTCGCGCAGCATGCGCATCTGGCGCGCCTCGACACTGGCACCGACCAGCAGCATGCGCAGGCCATTGCGGCCCAGGTCCGGTTGTTCACCGGCGCGGAATACGAAACGTTCTTCGCGTACCGGTTCGTCGAAGCTGAAGAACTCCGCCAGGGTCATGGGGATACCTTCGAGCAGCTTCTTCAGGGAACTGACCGACGGGCTGACGCGGTTCTGCTCGATCTGCGAGATCGTCGAGTTGGTCAGCCCGCTGCGGCGGGCCAGCTCCCGCTGGGAGAGGTTGTTGCGTTCACGCACCAGTTTGAGTCGTGTCCCCGTGTCCATAGCCGCCTTGTAATTAGAGGTGTTAAAAATAATGGGCGACGCATTAAAACACACTCTGCACGCTTGCGCGCTGTGCTTCTCAGGCCCGCTGATCGCGCGGCATCGGCCATAGCCCGACCAGCAGCAACAGCAGCGCCACGGCCAGGAACGGCAGGCGCGGGTCGACGGCATACACCAGCGTCCCGGCCAGCGGCCCGATCACCGCGCCCATGCCTTGCGCGGCGCCAATGGAACCTGCGGTCGAGCCCTGCTCCGAGGCCTTCATGGCATTGGCCGCCAGTGCCGAGAACGACGGGAAGACGAAACCCATGCCTGCCGCCGCCACGAAGTAGCAGCCCCACAGCCATGGCGCGCTGGTGGCCAGCGAGCCCGCCGCAAAACCCAGCGCCGAGACACTGGCGCCGACCCGGATCATCTTCAGCGGTGGCCACTGCAACTGGCGCAGGATGACCTGGGACAGGATCAGCGCCACGCCGACGGTGGTCAGCGCAATGCCTGCGGTTTGCGCAGCCTCTGCCGGCCCGAGGTGCAAGCGGTCGAGGGCGAAGAAGCCGACGATGATCTGCGAAACGGTGACGCTGAGCATCGCGCTGAAGGCCACCAGCAGCGGCCGGCGCAGGCGTGGGTCGTTCAACCGCACCGGGCTCGGCGCATGGCTGTGGGCCAGGGGCTGTGGCTTGAGCTTGAACAGCAGCACCAGAAACGCCGTGGCCGGCAGCAGCGACATCACATGGAACGGCAGGCTCAGGCTGTGCTCGGCCAGCAACGCGGCCAGCGCTGGCCCCAGCACCAGGCCGACGGCGCTGGCCGCACCCAGCGAGGCCATGGCGCGGGCCCGGCGCTGGGGTTCGACATGGTCGGCGATCAGTGCGTTGCAGGCCACCGGGATGGCGGCGTAGAAGGCGCCGATGGCGCCACGGGCGAGCATCAGGCCGACAAAGGCCAGGGTCGCGCCCGGCAGCCAGTGCAAGGCGCCTTCGATGAACAGGCACAGCATCCAGTAGGCGAGGGTGAAGCCGGCACTGCCCAGCAGCAGGATGCGCCGCCGGCCCAGGCGGTCGGCGGCACGGCCCCAGGGGCGGGCCAGCAGCACCCAGACCACCCCGGCCACGGTCACTGCCGCGCCGGCTTGCCAGGTGGCCATGCCGAGCAGGCGGGCGATCGGCCCGATCAGCGCGACGAAGGCCATCATCGACATGGTGCAGGCCATGGTCACCAGCAACAGCGGGCGCAAGTCCAGGGTGCTGGCGGGAACGAAGGTGGCAGTATCCTTTGCGGCATTCATTGAGGCATTCCAGGGCAGGTCGACAGGCAAGAGTAATGAGAATGCTTGCCGGGTGTCGAGCCTGCCTGGGCAGCCTGCCATCATTCGCTGCGGCGCAACGGGCCTGGCCACATGCTGCGCAACACGCCATCCCGGCGCACCAGGGCATGCATCAGCGCAGCGCCCAGGTGCACCACGACGGTGGCGAACAGCAGGTAGCCGGCCCAGCCGTGAGCTTGGCGCAGTACCGCATACAGCTGCAGGTCGTGCGGGGCGATGGCCGGCAGTTGCAAGGGGCGCGGATAGCCACCGGCCGAGAGCATGGCCCAGCCCAGCAGGGGCATGGCCAGCATCAGGGCATAGAGCAGCAGGTGCGAGGCGCCCGCTGCCCAGCGTTGCAGAGGCGGCAGGTCGCGGGGCAGGGCAGGATGGGGCAGGGCCAGGCGCAGGCCGATGCGCAGCAGCACCAGCACCAGCAGCGCCAGGCCGGTGGCCTTGTGCAGCTCGACCAGCTGCGGGTGGCGCGGCGACAGGTCGGCGACCATGCTCACGCCGATGAACAGCATCGCAATGATCAGGATCGCCATCAGCCAATGCAGCAACCGGTGCAGCGGGTGGAAGGCTTGCGGGTTCATGGCTTGGCTCCTGTGCCGAGCGATTCGCGGCTGCGGCGGTTGAACGATTCCGAATAGGCGGCCGAGCGGGCGGCGAGGATCGGGTCGGCGGACGGTTCGATGCCGCGGGGCAGGATCAGCGGGTCGAAATTCAGGTCGCGGCAGGCGCCTTGCTCCGGGCCATCAACCTGTTCGACCACCAAGGTGCCGGCGTCGACGCTGCGCCGCTCAGCGGGCCAGGGTTTGGCCGGGTCGTCCACGGCATCGCCGGGCTCGGCCAGTACCAGGCGCAAGGTCCAGCGCAGCGGGCCCTGGGCCAGGCGTTGCTGCAGGTCGTGTTGCAGGAACTGCTTGTCGTCGACCTGGCCGGGCAGCGGCGAGAACGGGGTTTGTGGCTCCAGTTGCCAGCGCACCGGGTGGGCCGTGCCACTGCCATCGATCAGGCGAAAGGCGTTGATGCTGTGGTACTGGGTGCTGGCGAAGCTGTCGCTGGGCTTGTAGCTGGCGGCCCACTGGCGGAAGGCGGCGCTTTCCGGGTGGGCGGCGAAAAATGCCTGCATCTTCGCCGGGTCCGGCTTGCCGGTGTCGGGCACCGGGGCCCCAGCCAGTACCTGCTCGTAGAAGCCTTGCGGGTTGCTGACGGCAAGCACCGGTGGGTTGTTCATGCCGGTGCGCCAGATTTGCCCGTCGTCGGTGCTCAGCTGGATCGCCAGGCTGCGCACCGGTATGCCGGTGTCCGGCGCGAACGGGTTGGCGCCGCCGATGGCGAAGCGGCCGATCACCGGTACCCGGGCCTGGCTGAAGGCGCGCGCGGTCGACAGGCTGGCAGCCTGCCCACTGGGCTGGAAGTAGCCGCTGATGCACAAGCCCTTGGCGTGGTTCTTGCGATAGCCCGCGTAGTGCCCGGCCTGGGCCTCGAAGGTGTCGATGATGCGTTGCGGCGTGAGCCGTGGCCCGCCGACCCAGCCGGCGGCGTAGGCAAAGCCTGCCCCCAGGGCCAGCATCACGGCGCCGATGCCCGCCAGGCGCAAGGCCTTGGCGGGCCCGTGCAAAGGTGCGTTCATGGTGATCGTCCGGTTCAGTGAAGGTGGCAGTACGACGGGGCAGGGAAAAACTTATTCCATCGCCTGGAATAAATTTTGTGGCCAGGCGTCTGCCCCCTACACTGACAACCCCAAGGGCCGGTAACCTGCCATGCACGACCTGGACGAACAGCAATGGCGCGAGCTGCTGCAGCGGCTGCGCCGCTTTGCCCTGTGGCTGACCCGCGAGCCCGGCAGCGCCGACGACCTGGTCCAGGCCACCGTCGAGCGCGCCTTGAGCCGGGGTGGCCAGCAGCGCGAGGCAGAGGCGTTGCGCGCCTGGTTGTTCACCATCCTTTATCGGTTGTTTCTCGACAGCAAACGGCGTGAGCGCCTGCATGCCCGCTGGTTGTCCTGGTTCGGCCGCGCCGAGCAGGAAGAGCAGGCACTGGGCGGCAATATCGAGAACATCGTCCTGGCCCAGGCCGACCTGCAGGCCTTCGCCCGCTTGTCGACCGAACAGCGGGCCCTGCTGTTGCTGGTCAGTGTCGAGGGGCTGAGCTACAAGGAGGCCGCCGCAGCCCTGAACATACCCATCGGCACGGTGATGTCGCGCCTGTCCCGCGCCCGTGCCGCCCTGCGCGACTTGACCGAAGGCAGCCCCCAGCCGCCGGCCTTGCGGAGATTGAAATGACACGCCTGATCCCCAGCGAAGATGAACTGCACGCCTATGTCGACGAGCGCCTGGCGCCGGCGCGGCGTGCCGAGGTGCAGGCCTGGCTGGCAGCCAACCCGCAGCAGGCTGCAAGAATCGAGGCCTGGCGCAGCGATGCCCGGTGGCTGCGTGCGGCCTTGGCGGGGTTTGGCGAACAGCCGGGGGGTACGCAGCTTGACCTTGCGCAGGTGCAGCGGCGCTTGCGCCAGCGCCGCCAGCGGCGCCTGGCCTCGGCAGCGGTTCTGCTGTTGGCGCTTGGCGTAGGTGGCATGGGCGGCTGGCAGGCGCGGCAGGTGACGTTGGCAGGCAGCGAGTTGCCGATGGCCGATGCCGTGCAGGCCCATCGCCTGTTCGCCGGCAGCGAGGCGCTGGATATCCAGGTAAGCGACCCGACCCAGTTGCGTGAATGGCTTGGCAGGCATTTCAACCGCGTGGGGCAGTTGCCGGACCTTGCCGGCTACGGCTTCCAGCCTGTCGGCGCGCGCTTGTTGAGTAATGAACAGGGGGCGGCGGCGTTGCTGGTGTTCCAGGACCGCAATGGGCAACGCATCAGCCTGTTCCTGCGCTCGCCAGGCGATCGTTACCAGCGCATGCCGGATGGGCAGCGGGTCGATGGGCAACTGGAGGCGCGGTACTGGTCCCATGGGGCGTACAACTTTGCCCTGGTCAGTGCGGCTGACGATGTGCGTGGGGCGGGGGTAGGGGAGGCATTGCGGTTAGGGTTGTAGTGAGTCGAAGTGTGATTTCAAGGGCTGTCGAGATCAAGCGCGGCGCGGGCAACGCTTGACCTCTAGACATGAAGGCGCACACTCGCCGCCTTCATGCAATTTCAGCTCAGTTCCAGCCAGATCGGCGCATGGTCCGAAGGCTTCTCCATCCCCCGCAACTCATAGTCCACGCCCGCCGCCTTGATCCGTGGCACCAGGTGCTGCGAGGCCATGATCAGGTCGATGCGTAACCCACGCTTGGGCTCATCTTCAAAACCGCGGCTACGGTAGTCGAACCAGCTGAAGCGGTCGTTCACCTCGGGATGCAGGTGGCGGAAGCTGTCCACCAGCCCCCAGCCTTTCAAGCGCTCCATCCACTCGCGCTCCTCGGGCAGGAAGCTGCACTTGCCGGTCTTCAGCCAGCGCTTGGCGTTGTCCGGGCCGATGCCGATGTCGCAGTCCTGGGGCGAGATGTTCATGTCGCCCATCACCAGCACTGGCTGGTCCTGCTTGAACTGGCCTTCCAGCAACGCCTGCAGGTCGCTGTAGAAGCGCTGCTTGGCCGGGAACTTGGTGGGGTGGTCGCGGCTTTCACCCTGGGGGAAGTAGCCGTTCATGATGGTGATCGGGTTGCCGTCGGCGTCGGCGAACGTGCCCCAGATGAAGCGGCGCTGGGCATCTTCCTCATCCGTGGCAAAGCCCTTGTGCAGGCTCAGGGGGGCCTGGCGCGAGAGCAGGGCAACGCCGTAGTGGCCCTTTTGCCCGTGGTAATGCACGTGGTAGCCCAGGGCCTGCACGTCGGCCAGGGGGAACTGATCGTCGCTGACCTTGGTTTCCTGCAGGCCGATCACGTCCGGCTGGTGCTTTTCGATCAGCGCCGCCAGCTGGTGCGGGCGGGCCCGCAGGCCGTTGATGTTGAAACAGACGATCTTCATGGAAAGACAATCC